>DUNI01000023.1 GCA_012839445.1 Bacillota bacterium | reverse complement strand
CGGTGAGTCCGGAATCATATGAGGCCATGATTCCTTTGGCTGGCCGTCCCATGGTGGATTTTGTATCCCTTGCGTTAGAAAACAGTCCCTCTATAGGACAGGTGGCAGTTGTTGGTCCCAGCGAGCTGGACTATCTTAAGGGGAAAAAGGTTTCTTCGGTGATACCTTGCGGTGATACGCTTATGGAAAACCTTCGTCGGGGTCTTGAAAGTTTCCAACCGGATAAGATGGTTTTGGTGGCTACAGCTGATATTCCTCTTCTTACTGCCGCAGCAGTAGAAGATTTTCTGGCCCAAGCCAAAAAATACCAAGCGGACTTTTATTATTCCATTATTGAAAAAGGCGTGGGCGAAGCCAAGTACCCGGATTGTAAACGTACTTATGTGCGTCTAAAGGATGGAACTTTCACCGGTGGGAACCTGCTATTGCTTTACCCGCGTATTTTAGAGCAGGGCTGGGAATTGGCCGAAAATATGTATCGTTTACGCAAAGAACCGCTGAAAATGTGCCGCCTTTTAGGCTGGGGATTTTTTGCCCAGCTACTTTTAGGGAGGCTTACGATTAGTAAATTGGAAGACAGGTTTGAACAATTACTGGGAGCCAAAGGCAAAGCCATTATTTCGCCTTACCCAGAGGTGGGAATAGATGTAGACAAACCAGCCGACTATGAATTGGCGGCCAAATATATTGGAAACCGTAGCCCTGTGGCTATGTGATCCTGCCAAGACAATAGGTTTTATAGCAGGAAACACTAGCTAAGAAGGAGAAATATAGCTATAGTCAGAATGGAGGGATAAGCTTGGAGAGGCGACGCCGCGTGGACCGACTCGTCGCCCTAACTCACTATTTAGTGGAACATCCATGCCAGCTGGTCCCTCTTAGTAAGTTTGCTGACGAACTGGGAGCGGCGAAGTCCAGTTTGAGCGAGGATGTAGCCCTAATCAAAAGAGTGTTAGGAGAGTTAGGCGAAGGATTCATAGAGACTGTGCCTGGGGCAGCTGGAGGTGTCCGCTATGTACCTGAGCTCAAAGAAGACGGTGCCCGTGAGGTAGTGCTCAGGTTGGCGGCAGAGCTATCCCAAGAAATACGCTATTTGCCCGGAGGTTTTTTATACTTAACGGATCTACTTTTTATGCCTTCCCTTATGGAAAGCGTAGGACGTATTTTTGCCACCCGCTTTCGGGAACTGGAGCCGGAGCGGGTAGTGACAGTGGAGACCAAAGGTATTCCAGTGGCTTTGTATACAGCACGTGCACTTGGGGTACCGGCAGTGATAATCCGGCGAGAAGGCAGAGTAACAGAGGGACCGGCTGTAAGCATTAATTATTTATCCGGTTCCACACGGCGTATTCAGACCATGTCGTTGGCACGCCGAGCTTTACCGCAAGGAGCGCGAGTAGTGTTGGTGGATGATTTTATGCGGGCCGGCGGTACTGCCAGAGGTATGATGGATCTCATGGCCGAATTCGAGGCCACGGTTCTAGGTACCGGAATGCTGGTAGCGTTAAAAGAACCGGAAACAAAACTAGTGTCAGATTACTTTTCCTTGTTAGTTCTAAAAGAAATACCTGAGAACGGACAGGGACTGGTGGTACAGCCGGCCACGTGGCTGGAAGGAGGATAATCGTGCGGGTAGGGATTGTAGGTCTTCCTAATGTGGGCAAGTCTACGTTATTTAATGCCTTGACCGAAGCTTCTGTTCCGGCTGAAAACTACCCATTTTGTACCATCCAGCCGAACGTGGGCCGGGCCGCAGTGCCGGATTTGCGCCTTAACAAGCTGGCGAACTTGGTTGGGCCGGAAAAGGTAATTCCGGCCACGGTGGATTTTGTAGATATCGCTGGGCTGGTGAAGGGTGCCAGCCAAGGGGAAGGCTTAGGCAACCAGTTTCTGGGGCATATCCGTGATGTAGATGCCATTGTGGAAGTGGTTCGTTGTTTTGAGGATCCTGATATTTCCCATGTGAGCGGTACATTAGATCCAAAAGCAGACATTGAAACTATAGACTTAGAATTGATACTGGCCGATTTAGATGTGATTAGCCGTCGCTTGGACAAAATAGAACGCCAAAAAAAGAGTGGCGAGAGCAAATACCGAAAAGCATATGATTATCTTACAAACTTATACAGTCATCTTGAAGAAGGTCACAACGCTCGCACGGCTCCTGCTGTACCTGAAGGACTTGAGGACGAATTAGGCGATCTTAATCTTCTCACTGCTAAACCTCTCTTGATAGTGGCTAATGTGAGTGCAGAAGGATTGACAGAGGATACTGCCATTTACTGGCAGCAGGCACAACAGGCAGCTAAAGAGCGCGGGGCCAGGGCTTTGTGGTTGGCGGCTCAATTGGAAGCAGAGCTGTGGGAGTTGGAGCCGGATGAGCGTCTTGTGTTCTTAGAGGAATTGAATTTACCTGAGCCGGGACTAAATCGGTTGCTATCCGAAAGCTATAAACTGCTGGACTTAATTACGTTTTTTACCACTACCGGTGGGCATGAAGTGAGGGCTTGGCCGGTAAACAGAGGAACCAGTGCACTCAAGGCGGCAGGCAAGATTCACACCGATATGGAAAAAGGCTTCATTCGGGCTGAGGTAGTTGCCTATGATGACTTAATTAGCGCCGGTTCTTTTGCCGATGTACAAAAGCAGGGACTTATGCGGCTCCAAGGGCGCGATTACCAGGTACAAGACGGTGATGTAATCCACTTTAGGTTTAACGTGTAAAGAAGGAGGAATTTGGCATGAAAGAGGCAGTGTCTACTACAAATGCCCCAGCGGCGATCGGACCCTATTCTCAGGCAATCTGTGTTGGCAACTTTATCCATACTTCCGGCCAGATCCCCATTGATCCATCCACGGGAGAACTGGTACAAGGGGATGTTAAGGAGCAAACGCGGCAGGTTTTGATGAATGTTAAGGCTGTTTTGGAAGCGGCTGGGACATCATTGGCCAACGTAGTAAAGACTACTGTATTCTTAAAGGACATGGGCGATTTTGCGGCCATGAATGAAGTATATGCTGAGTTCTTTACCGATCCTTTTCCTGCTCGCTCAGCTATTGGAGTGGTTGCTTTGCCCAAGAATGTGGCAGTAGAGATAGAAACGGTGGCAGTTGCTTCCGGCACAAAATAAAATCCTCGCATGATCTTCCAAACGCAACCTAGAGACAACACTTCAGGCTTACGCCGAGGCTGGAAAAAAGGGGGGCCTAAGGCCCCTTTTTCTACATTCTGTTTTAATAAGAGGTGACGGTTATGAATCCGCTGACGGCAGTTATTTTGGCTGCCGGCAAGGGTACGCGCATGAAGTCTTCGCGGCCGAAAGTTTTGCACCCGGTGTGCGGACGGCCTATGATTTCACATGTGGTAGACGCCGCTCGTACCGCCGGTGCTAAAGACATCGTATTGGTGATTAATCCTGAGATGACGGCTATTAAAGACTTATTTGGCGATAGAGTAAAATACGCTTATCAAGAGGAACAATTAGGCACCGGACATGCAGTAGGGGCAGCTAGGAGTCTTGTTGACCCAACAGGCGAGGTGTTGGTTTTGTGTGGCGATACTCCTCTTTTAGCCGGGCCTGTTCTGGCAGAACTGATTAACGCCCATCGCTTAGCCCAAGCGTCGGCCACGGTGCTAACGGCCGAACTGGCTGATGCCACTGGCTACGGGCGTATTGTACATTCAGCTACAGGAGCTATCGAGCGCATTGTGGAAGAAAAAGATGCCAACCCAGAGGAAAAGGCTATCAGAGAGGTTAATACCGGCAGTTATTGCTTTGATGCGCAGTCCTTATTCTCAGCGCTGGAGAGAGTGGGTTGTGATAATGCCCAAGGAGAGTACTATCTTACTGATGTTTTGCCAATAATGAGGACAGATGGTCAGTTAGTACAGGCCTATTTAGCTTCTAAGCCTATCTTGACCCAGGGGATCAATAATAGGGTGCAATTAGCTGAGGCCGAGGCTTTTATGCGGTCACAGATAAGAGAACATCATATGTTAAATGGAGTTACCATTTTAGATCCCAACTCTACATTTATTGATGCTGCAGTTACAATTGGAGCCGACACAGTTCTTTATCCGTTTACTATATTGCAAGGAGAGACTGTAATTGAGAGTAACTGTATCATCGGACCTTCAGTTCAAGTAAAAGATAGCACCATTAAAGAAGGTACACAGGTGCGTCATGCTGTTTTGCAAGAAGTCCAAGTGGGGCCTGGGGCTGATGTGGGGCCGTTTACGAACCTACGACCGGGTACAGTGCTGGCGGAGAACAGCAAAGCAGGAACTTTTGTCGAAATCAAGAAATCTTATGTGGGGCCGAATAGTAAAGTACCACACTTGTCTTATGTAGGTGATGCCAAACTAGGTAATAGTTCCAATATAGGAGCTGGAACTATTACCTGCAATTACGATGGCACGAAAAAACATGTAACAATTATTGAGGACAATGTTTTTATTGGTAGCAACACTAATTTGGTAGCCCCGGTCAAAATAGGCCATGGTGCTTATACAGGAGCCGGCTCAACTATTTACAAAGATGTTCCGCCCGGTGCTCTAGCCATAGAACGAGCTGAGCAAAAGAACATAGAAGGTTGGGTTGAGAAAAGACGGCAAAAGCTCTCTTGCGAAAAAAGTAAGAGTAAACTAGAATAAGTGAGGGATGGGACAAGGAGGAGGTAACCATTGAAATCAGATAAGAGGCGGCTGAAGGTTTTTACCGGAAATGCGAACCCTGAGCTTGCCAGGGAGATTGCCGCCTATATTGGTGTACCTATGGGAGAAGCTAAGACAAGTCGTTTTTCCAATGGTGAGATCCAGGTGGTAATCGACGAGAGTGTCCGTGGAGCGGATGTCTTTGTGGTTCAGCCAACCTGTCAGCCCGTTAATGAGAATTTGATGGAACTCCTCATACTCATGGATGCCTTTCGGCGGGCGTCAGCAAGGCGCATTACGGCAGTGATTCCACACTACGGTTACGCGAGGCAGGATAGGAAAGCTAGAGGTAGAGAGCCTGTTTCAGCAAAATTGGTGGCCAACCTTTTGGTTACGGCCGGGGCCGGGCGAATCTTGACTATGGACTTGCATGCGGCCCAGATCCAGGGTTTCTTTGATATACCGGTGGATCACCTGATGGCAGGTCCTTTGATCGCTGACTATTTTCGCAAGAAAGGCCTAACAGATGTTACTGTGGTTTCTCCAGATATAGGTGGAGTGGGCCGAGCACGCGACTTAGCCGAAAGGCTACATGCGCCTATTGCTATTGTAGATAAACGGCGACCGGCGCCTAATGTGGCTGAGGTGATGAATGTCATCGGCAAAGTAAAAGGGCGAACGGTGATCATGATGGACGACATCATTGATACTGCTGGGACCATTACTTTAAGCAGCAAAGCGTTGCTGGATTACGGCGTTAAAGACGTCTACGTTTGCTGTACCCACGGGGTACTTTCCGGGCCGGCTATTTCACGGCTGGAGGCTGCCCCGATCAAAGAGGTGGTGATCACCAATACCA
The DNA here is from genome assembly GCA_012839445.1 of Bacillota bacterium. Taxonomy (GTDB): domain Bacteria; phylum Bacillota; class DTU030; order DUMP01; family DUMP01; genus DUNI01. The sequence goes on along the minus strand of DUNI01000023.1, from coordinate 3,535 downwards.
TCCCTCTGCCACCGGAAAAACAGTTGGGAAAAATAAAGGTACTATCTGTGGCTCCGATTATTGGCGAAGCAATTATTCGTATCTACGAAGATTTGTCTGTAAGTGAATTGTTTGAGTAAGGAGAGAGACGTATGGCAGAAGTTATAGCAGAGGTTCGTAAAAACACCGGTACCAGTGCCAGCAAAGCAGATCGTCAGGTAGGGTTGGTGCCGGCCGTGCTGTATGGTGAAGGTGTCGAGGCCCCAGTTCACCTAGTGGTAGACAAGATACCGCTGGAGAAGCTGCTGTCCCAACACGGCTTGGGGAGTATTCTTACGGTAAAAGTGGGACAAACCGAATACCCGGCCATGATAAAAGAAGTGCAGCACGACCCGGTGCGTGGCCACATTATTCATGCTGATTTCCAAGGAATTTCCCTAACAGAAGTACTCCAGACAGTGGTGCCCATTGTGCTTGAAGGCACACCTGAAGGAGTCAAGGAAGGCGGCACAGTCCAGCACCAGTTAAGGGAGTTGGAAGTGGAGTGCTTACCTCAGGATCTACCGGACAATGTTGTGTTAGAGATTGGTCACTTAGCCCTAACAGAATCCCTCTTTGTCCGCGACCTGACAGTACCGGAGAATGTTGAAATTATTACTGATCCAGACGAGGTCGTAGTTACCGTATTGGCACCGAGACCTGAGGAAGAGGAAGAGGTCGAAGAGGAAGAAGCAATTGATGAAGAATTAGTTGCTCCTGAGGGCGAAGAGGAAGAGGAAGAAGAAGCAGACGACGAGGAGTAAAGTAAAATGAAACTGGTGGTGGGGCTTGGAAATCCGGGACGGAAATACGAAGAGACTAGGCACAATGCGGGCTTTTTAGTGTTAGATTACCTGGCTCGGGAAGAGGGCCTCACCTTTACTTCTTCCAAATTTAATGCATCTGTAGCTCGAGGCATGGTAGCAGGTGTAGACGTATTGTTGGCCAAGCCGTTAACCTATATGAACCTAAGCGGGTTGGCGGTGGCTGCGTTGACACACTGGTACAAACTAAACCCACGACACGATCTGCTGGTTATTTCAGATGATTTGGATTTGCCGCTAGGGCGCCTTCGGGTGCGCATACGTGGTAGCCATGGTGGCCAGCGAGGCTTATTGTCTATAATAGACGAACTGGGAACCGAAGAATTTTCTCGGTTGCGGTTAGGAATCGGACGCCCAGAGGGGAATGAAGATGCCAAAAGGCATGTTCTCTCAACTTTTGATTCAGTAGAAGAACCCATATTGGATGAAGTTATTTTAGCAGCAGCAGGTGTTGTTTGTACCTGGTTAAGTGAAGGTGCCATTGAAGCTATGAACCGTTATAATGGTTTCGATGCCCGACCTGATGTAGAATTGCCATAGAAATAGAAGAACCGGCTGGGCACGCATAGAGCCAAGCCGGTTTTTTATTGCGGTAGGGCCGGCCTCTGTGCCGGCCCGTGATCCCAAGTCCGATAAGCCAGTGGGCTGTCTCTACGCGAGACGGGTGGATCATCCTGGCCCTGCCCTTTTAAACAAAGGGCATATAATCAGGCTTTGGTGATTCGCCCAGTAGTCGTCGGACAGCGGTGGCCAGGAGAGTGACGCCGCGCTCAATTTCCTCCGGCGAACAGGAGGCATACGTGAGGCGAAAATAAGGGGAAAGGCCTCCAGTACAGGAAAAGGCAGAACCAGGAGCGATGACTACTCCTTCTTGCAGGGCTTCTTTGTAAAGTTCGAAAGCGTCTTTCTTGCCCGGTAGGCGCAGCCAGAAGTTTAGACCGCCGGCAGGGAGATCAAAGCTGATGGTTTCAGGGAGATGTTGGTGCAAAGCAGCACTTAAGGCTAGGTAACGTTCACGGTAGAGGTCACGGACCTTGGCTAACTGTTCTTCCCAGATACCCTCGCGTATTAAAAGCTCAAATACTCGTTGAAAGAGACCAGAAGTAAAAATATCAGAAGCGTGCTTGGCCGTTAGCACTTCTTTGCTTACAGCCGGTGGTACCACAAGAAAGGCAAGTCTTAAGCCGGGAAGAAGTACCTTGGAAAAGCTCTTGAGGTAAAGTATAGGCACTTCTGTTGGCGCTATTGCAGCCAATGGCGTTAGATCTACCTCATTGAAGGTAAGCTCCCTAAGGTAATCGTCTTCCAGGATTGTCAGCCCAAAACGAGCTGCTAATTGTAGCAGCTTTTCTTTTTTGTCTCTGCTATAGACAATGCCGGTGGGATTTTGAAAGGCTGACATAAGATAAAAAAATTGTGGCTGCGAAGTGTGCAAAGTTTGTTCTAAGACATCAAGATCAGGCCCATCGTTCTGTAAGGGTACAGAAAGAATGTGAGCACCACGGGAGCGAAAAGCAGCCAAGGCTCCGGGATAGGTTGGCTCTTCTACCAGGACTGTATCGCCGTGGTCGATGAGGCTTTTGGCCACAATATCAATTCCTTGTTGAGCACCGGAAATAACCTGAATACTATCGGTGCTGGCCTCAATACCGATTTGCTTTAAGGTAACAGCCACTGCTTCTCTAAGGGGTGGATATCCCCGACTATCTTCATAGGCAAAGGCATCGCCACCGTCACGCTCAATTACCTTATTGATGAGCCGTTGTACTATGCCTACCGGTAAGACATCAGAGTCGGGAGTTGCACTGGCGAAGTTGATGGCACCGGCAGGAATTTCAACTTGTCCCTGATCAAGGAGAGTCAAGGGCAGATGCTTTTCTTCATTTTGTTGTACAGAGATAGAGCCTACAACGTAAGTGCCACTACCGGTCCGAGAAACAGCGAGACCGGCTTGTTTCAATTCCTGGTAGGCCCTGACTACAGTGGCAGTGTTGACTTGTAATTCATCAGCCAGCAAGCGGATCGCCGGGAGCCTAGTTTCGGGTGCTATCTCGCCGCTATTAATCTGATGGGCCAGTTGATCAGCAATTTGCTGATAGAGGGGCAGGGAAGTATCCCGAGCAATCCGTACTGATACACTCCTAGCCATAATACTGCACACCTCCCTATTGACCAGTACAAAACATTAGTGTTATACTACAATTAATAAAGTGTAGCCATAGAATCCCATCTGGAGCTGTTCATTATCAACAGGATATTCTAGTGTACTGCTACACTTAGTCTATCTAATAAGCAGCGGAAAGTAAAGCGAGGAGGCTGGTAAGAGTGAAGGAAGAGCGGTGCAGGAATAAAAATAAGACCCAGCAGTTCAAGAACGGTGTCATCATGGATGTAACTAATCCCGAACAGGCAAAAATCGCCGAAGAAGCCGGTGCCTGTGCAGTGATGGCCCTAGAACGCGTTCCGGCCGATATTCGTCGTGACGGTGGAGTGGCCCGCATGTCTGATCCCAAGATGATTAAGGCCATCCAAAAAGCTGTGAACATACCGGTAATGGCAAAGGTACGCATCGGTCACTTTGTAGAAGCACAGATTTTACAAGCCCTAGAAATTGACTTTATAGACGAAAGCGAAGTACTTACTCCTGCTGATGAGAAATATCATATTGACAAAACTATGTTTAAGACACCTTT
>DUNI01000198.1 GCA_012839445.1 Bacillota bacterium | reverse complement strand
CGGTAATTTCTTGTCAAATTTAATCACCTCATTACAATTGTATGACACAAAGTTCCTCCGGGGCAAACCATTTGTTACCTAATAAACAATGTTTAGCCTTGAATTAATCATTATTGGTACCGAATACTATTTAATGCTCACTAGTTTATTTTTAAGTAAGCAGTCTAAGGACCCTATTTGGGTCTTGACAAAAGAAGTGGTTATCCTTACCATTGTAAGTAAGTACTTACTTACACGGAGGGATCTTATGGGTACCACCAGTCAAGCCAGAAGAAAAGAGACCATTGCAGCTACCTTGCGTCTGTTAGCAAAGGAAGGCATCGGGCAATTTACCACCGCCAAATTGGCCCAAGAACTAGGTTTCTCGGAGGCTTTGATTTTCCGTCATTTTGCTTCTAAAGACGAGATCCTGGCTGCTAGCTTGGAGCACTTGCAGCAAACCCTTTTGACCGGAATTAAAAAAGCTATCACAAGTTCCGGCAGCAGTCAACAGAAGCTGGCTGGGTTGCTGGCTTTTAATCTAGACTTACTGAGCCAGAATCCTTTAGTTCCCCGGCTGGTTTTTTCCGATCAATTATATCTTAAAAACGATGCTCTAAGGAAAGAGTTTCAACACCTGTACCAAACTGTGCATAGCTTAATTAAAGACGTGTTCGTACAAGGGATTCAAGAAGGTTCCCTGCGCCATGATCTGGATCCGGACCTAGCTGTCAGCACCTGGATCGGCTTTCTCCACTCACTGTCTCTGGAGCTAACGCACGCCACCGCCAACAAGGCCACAGGCAACCCAGCCCTTAGTGCAGATGAAAAAGCCCGCATCAGTCGCTTTCTCATTTCGCTTTTTGTGGCCCAGTAGGGAGGTTGGAAATATTGAAGAAAAAGCATCTATTAACTGTCGCTGTCGCCATAATAGGGGTCTTTCTCGCCATGTACGGCCTCCGGGGAAAACTATCGGACCCGGTACCGGTATCAGCTCAAGAAAGCCCCTCGGCTGTACCGGTTCGTACAGCCGAGGCTGGCAAACGCACCATTTTGTCGACACTGGATTATACCGGTACTGTGGCTCCGGCCCAGGTTGTAACCCTGGCCCCCAAGATCACCGGTCACATCACCAGTGTTTCTGTTGGTGAGGGAGACAGTGTACGCGCCGGCGATGTTCTAATAACTATCGACAATGAGCAGCTGCAAGCTTCCCTAGCCCGGCTGGAAGCCAAGGTGGAGCAGGCCCAACTAAATTTAGATCAGCAGCAGTTGGAATTTGATCGTTTGGCCCAGCTACATGAAGCCGCCGCCATCTCAGAGCAGCAATATGACAAGGCCCTGTTCGGACTCAATTTAGCTGCCGCTACCTTGAAAGAAGCCCAAGCTGCTCTAACAGAAGCCAGGTTAAATTTAGTCAACACCAAAATTGTCGCCCCTAATAACGGGAAAATTCTGCAGCTGATGGCCGAACCCGGCGATCTGGCCACCATGGGCAAGCCGCTGTTAGTTCTATCCGGCGGCCATGATCTGATAGTGGAAACACAAGTTATAGAAAAGGACCTAGCACAGATAAAAGCCGGCATGAATACCCAGCTATCTTTCCCCGGCATCAATCAAGCCTTCACTTCTACTGTAAACCACATTGACCCTTCACTGGACCCCATGAGCCGCAGTGCACGGGTAAAAGTATCCGTTCCGGCCGAAGCACCCGCCACTGTCCTGCCCGGTATGAGCGCCGATGTTACTTTTATATTGGCCGAAGTCCAAGAAACCCTTAGTATCCCGACTCGGGCTCTGGTCCAAACCTCCGATTCAGAAAACACAGTGTTTGTAATAACCGATAATAAGGCCAAGTTGCAGCCGGTAAAAACCGGTATTGCTGACTCTGCCTATGTAGAGATTCTGGAAGGGATCACCATGGGCGATGTGGTGGCTACAGACGGCAAAGAACAGCTATATAACGGAGCACCGGTTTTTATCTTTAACGATCACGAAGCGGAGGATGCCCAGCATGAATAGCGCCCGTTTTGCTATCAAACATCGTTACGTTATTTTTTCCCTGCTGTTGGCTGTATTATTTTTCGGCCTAGCAGCCCGCTTTACTATTAAAACCGAGCTCTTTCCCGACACAACTCCACCCCTGGTCAACATTATGACCCCGTACCCTGGCGCCGAAGCCCAGACCGTATCTAAGGACATCGATGAAATCCTAGAAAAAGAGCTGGCCACAGTACCGGGAGTGCGCCGGATCAAAGCCTCTTCCCAGGACGGCCTGTCACTGGTTACCGTAGAATTTCATTATGGCACCGATCAAGATCTAGCTGCACTGGACGTACAAAACACCATCGACCGTATAGCTTATAAGATGCCTGCTAACATAGGAAATCCACAAGTACTTAAATTTAGCACCACCAACAAGCCCATAATCACGTTGGCCGTAACCAGCGACAAAATACCTTTGTCTCAAGTCCGCACCCTGGCTGAAGATGAGCTAGCACAAGAAATCCAGCTTCTGCCCGGCGTCGCCTCTGTAGACGTGTTCGGCGGACATGAGCGTAGCATAAACATACTACTGGACAAGACACGGCTGTCAGCTTATAACCTATCACCGGAAGAAGTCACTCTCGGCCTCAAGCAACAAAACATCGATTTCCCCGGCGGTAAACTCATTCACGATCAAGAAGAATTAAGCGTAACCTTAAATGCCTCAATCTCCGATCTAACAGCAGTAAATAATACCCTTATAAAAAACATGAACGGGCGAGCCATTTACATCCGTGACGTAGCCCAGGTTGAGGAAGGAATTCGGGAACAGCAAAGTCAATTTCGGCAAAATGGAGAGCCTGCCATCGCTCTTAGAGTAATAAAACGCGACGACGCCAATACTGTAGCCGTGGCCAAAGACGTGAAAGACTTAGTCAAGGATCTCAGCTCCCGGTATACAGAGCTTAACTTTGCCGTAGCCGACGACGACTCTGTCTTTACTCAGCTAGTGCTAAACAACATGTCCAGCAGTATATTTTTAGCCCTTGTTTTTACTGCTGTCATTGTGCTGCTCTTTATTGTCAAAACTACCGATACCTTTGTCATCGCCTTCTCCATGCCCTTTTCCATCCTAACTACTATGGCCTGTATGAAAGCCTTCGGCTTAACCTTAAATCTAATTACCATGTCAGCTATAATCTTAAGTATCGGATTTATTGTAGACAACTCAATTGTGGTGTTAGAAAACATCTCTCGCCACAATACAAAACTAAATAAGCCCATTGTGCAAGCTGCTATCGACGGCACCGGAGAAGTGATGCTGGATGTAATGGCCGGCACCAGTACCACCATTGTGGTGCTGATACCTTTTCTCTTTCTGAAAGGGTTTGTGGGTCGGGTCTTTGGCCCTCTAGCCGCTACCTTAGCCATCGCTCTTAGCGCTTCTTATTTAGTAGCTGTGCTTATTGTTCCTTTGTGGGCAGTGTTGCTGCATGGCCGCGAAATCAAGTTTCTGGAGCGCGCGTTTGCCTTTATTGCCCACCCCTTTCTTAAATTCATAGACTGGCTGCGCTCGGCTTATGTTCATCTTTTGCTTAAGGTTTTGCCGCAGCGGGTCCCGGTACTGATTATCCTGGCTATGGTTCTTGCCTTAGGTGGACGGACCTTGGTCGCCCAAGGTATGGAAGTACTGCCCAAGATGGACAACGGTACCTTTACTATTTACTTAGAAACCACTCCTGGGTCGTCTTTGGAACAAACAAGCCAAGTTGTCCACCAAGTAGAAAGGCTACTGATAGCAGAACCGGAAGTACAAGACTACAGTTCCAATATCGGGTACGAGCAAGGGGCACGCTATTTGGGTGGTCGCGGTGCCATGGGAGTAAACCAGGCTGAAATCACCGTGAATCTCAGTACGCGCAAAGAACGGGCCGAAGATATTTGGAGCATCATGGGGCGGGCACGAGAACAGATCAGCCTTATCCCCGGAATTAACACTTTTGTGGTAAAAGAAGTAGGCGGAGCCGCCATCGCTACAACAGCAGCACCTATCGACATTCAAATCAGTGGACAGGATCCGGCCTTGCTTGAGCATTTGACTGGACAAATTCTGAACCGCATTCAAAATGTTCCCGGTGTTATCAACCTATATACCGGCTGGGAACGCAGCACTCCCAGCGTAGAAGTTAAGGTGGATCGGGCACGAGCATTGGCACTTGGGCTTACACCGGCCGCCATCGGCCAACAGCTGTTCACCGCTATCGAAGGCCAAACTGCCACCACCCTGGCCACCGACAGCAAAACCAGCACCGACCTAGTGGTGCGCTATGACAAAAGTCAGCGCCAAACTACGGCCGATCTTTTAGACACAACCATCAACTCGCCGTTAAAAGTACAAATCCCGCTAAAAGCCGTGGCCACAGCTGAAGTAGTTAAGAAACCATTGCTACTCACCCGAGAGGATTTCTCTTTAACTAACGATATCTATGGCTTTACCTATGGTCGTCCCCTTACCCATATCGTTAGGGACATAAAACAAGAGCTGGATCAAATTGAACTCCCTGCCGGCTACCAGGTAGCCCTGAAAGGAGAGCAACAAGACCTGCTTGACTCCCGCCGCGATATGATAACAGTGCTTGCTATCGGTGTAGTAGCTGTGTATTTGCTTCTCTTGGCCCAGCTAGGTTCCTTTACCGATCCATTGGTAATAATGAGCTCGATACCGCTGGTGATCATCGGTGTAGCTGCCGCCCTCATTATCTCCCGCAAGGCCATTTCCATGCCGGTGCTGCTAGGGCTTATTCTCTTGGTGGGAACAGTAGTAAACAACGCCATTATTTTACTGGACCAAATCAAGCGTAACCGAGAAAACGGTCAAGAGCGAACCGACGCCATTGTCGATGCCGTGAACGCCCGTTTTCGGCCTGTTTTAATGACCGCCGTCTCCGATATAGCCGGAATGCTCCCGCTGGCGCTGGAACTGTCCTTGGGTTCAGAACGATTTAGTCCTCTGGCTGTGGCCGTCATCGGCGGCATCACCGCTGCCACCTTCCTCACCATAATCATCATTCCCACCATTTACACTCTAATAGACGATCTAAAAGCTCGACTACTAAACATACAGCTTACTGACGCCGGTGCCAAAAGCACTATATGATAGTCATGCAAAAAGGTCCGGCTTTGAGCCGGACCTTTTATGCTTAGCCTCCTCTTTCCGCCAAATACTTTACTAAGTTAGCACGGGTTATAATACCGAGGATTCTACCGCTGGCATCTACCACCGGAACCCGATTTACCTTTCTTCTGGTCATTATACGGGCGATTTCCTCACCGGTTGCACTTTCCCTTACTGTAGCCACCTTACTAAACATAATATCCTTTACTTTGCTCTTACTTAACATCTCAAACCCTTTGCGAAACGAAGCAATGTCCGTTATTTGTGTATAGGGCGATACCCACTTGGAAGAACTGATCAGCCGAACCACATGCATGCGGCTAGAATAATTAACAATATCGGCCTCGCTAATAATGCCTACTACCACATCAGCTTCGTTTACCACCGGCAGTCCGCTAATATTATTGGTGGCCATAAGGTTCGTTACCTTGGCAATGGACATCTCCGGCGTTACCGTAATCACCGGACTGGTCATGATCTCTGCCGCCGTTACCTGCACAACAATTCCTCCCTCCCTTTAAGATTTAATTATCCCGCTATTAAGTTAATAATTCCGGCTCTGCTTCTGGTTTCTTCCTGCCGTCCCTGGTCCATAATTACGACTTTTCTTGCTCTAATATTCGCTTTGCATGGCTCAAATCCTTTATCAAAAGCCAACTAGGCTGCCCCATCTTAATATCACCGGAACGGCCCGGTTCTTGCACCACATCATGGGACCAGTGTGGGTCAGGTCTCACTATACCCACCCTTTACTTACTTGCGGAACGGAGCCCGTCCCCGCATAAGAATCTGCATGTCATTTGTTTCGGGAGGGCACAGAGGCCCTCCCCTACCAGTAGGTTGCCGTTTCTTGTAGGGGCAGCTTGCATCCGAAGGATGGCCTCTGTCCCGGCCCGTTCCCTGTGCCACAGGACTTGGGTAGGAGTAGGTCTCCGTGCCTACCCGTTCCCTATGTCACAAGACCGCACAGACACCGTCCCACAGATGTAACGTTTCTTAAGACCAATAAAGGCCCTCCCCCTAATATTGATATGCTCCCCTTTGAGTAGACACCTGAAATAACAAACATTCAGGACTACGCAAAGGGGAGTTTTTCATGGTGGAAGGCCTGTTTTACTTATTTAATACAATTTGGGCTAGGACAAGAACTGTTGAATCGAAGCCGCAAACACTCTGAAGTCACCTAAATCATTACTAATTATTTCATAAAGTTCTTCTTCCGTAACGCGGTGATACAAATGAACCATACGATTGCGATAGCCAGCCATTTGCATTAGCTTCCTGCCCAAATCTTCGGGCACAATATCTTGCTGCGCTAAACCACGAGCAATGGACTTGTATTCCATAGCAAGGTCAGGGAAACCACTCTTAGCCAGTATGTGTCTACCAATATCAAAGACAACCTCTAACGCCCGTCTCAAGTAACTTTCTGCAGCGGCAGCCTTAATGCTATCTTGGCAGAATTCTTCTTTATCTGTGTCTGCCAGACCCTCTAACTGCTGAATATACCCCTTAAGCATAAGTAGCCGTTGCTGTATCAAGATCTTGTTGATCCCCATTACTAGCCCTCCAATGCTTCCTGTAAAAACAGTTCTAGAAAAGGCCTAAAATCGGCTGCCCGCCTAAGAATATTCAGTTCGTAATTATCCTTCTTCTCTTCTGAAGAAGCGTAAATGCACTGGCCCTTGAAAATTTCTGCCTGAAACACCGAATGGTTCTCTTCAAGAAATACTAGATCCACTGGAAACGGTTCGAATAAATCACTAAGGACAATTGCCAGCTCTGCATAAAGCTTGCTGCGCTCAGCCGGCGGTGGCAAAGGAACACAAGTAACAACACCAACATCAAGATCTGTCAACGGATCGGAGACGCTTATCTCTTCGCCCTGTAAGATTCTTAAGCCATTGGTTACCTGGGATCCGAAAAGATATATTAGATCCAGATTATATTTTTGGCCTATTTCTGCCAACGCCTTCTCTTTTCCCATGGTAATCTACCCCTATTTCTTAACTTAGACTACTATTGTGATTATATTCCATACAATGCTTGACGTAAAGACCTTGTTCCATAAATTACCATAGGGCCTTTGATCTGAGAAATCCAAGTTTATTGCTGGTAGCTGGGTTTAATATTAACCCGGCGCAATAAGTTAGCATTAGTCACTACGGTAACGGAACTGGTAGCCATGGCAATCTCGGCGATCACCGGATGCAGCAGGCCCAAGACGGCCAGGGGAATGGCGATGCTGTTGTAAAAGAAAGCCCAAAATAGGTTTTGCTTGATCTTGGCAAAAGTGGCCTTAGAGAGCTTAACCGCTGTCACCACACTGCTGAGGCTCCCGCCCACCAGGGTTATGTCAGCCGCTTCAATGGCAATGTCGGTACCGGTACCAATAGCGATGCCTACGTTGGCCTGGGTCAAAGCCGGGGCGTCGTTGATACCGTCTCCTACCATAGCTACTTTCTTGTTATCCGCCTGCAACTTTTGAATCTCAGCTACCTTGCCGTCCGGAAGAACTTCCGCCAATACCCGCGAGATGCCCACCTGCCGGGCGATGGAAGCCGCCGTGCGCTCATTGTCTCCGGTGATCATGACCGTGGTAAGGCCCATCTTCTCCAGCTCAGCGATGGCCGCCACCGAATCTTCCTTGAGCGTATCGGCCACAGCGATAATGCCCAGCAACCGGCCCCCGCAAGCCACCAGCATGGCTGTTTTGGCCTCTTCTTCCAATCGTTTCATTTCTGGTTCCATTACAGCCGGATCGATACCTTGTTCCGTCATCAGTTTCCGGCTGCCCACCAGGACAAGTTCGTTCTCAATCGTGGCCTGAACGCCACGCCCGGTGACAGCAGAAAAGCCGGAGATATTAAGCAGGCTTACCTCTTTATCCTTAGCGTAATTTACGATAGACTTTCCCAGTGGGTGTTCCGATCCTGCTTCGGCGCTGGCCCCGTACAACAGCACATCTTTTTCGCTAAAACCGGAAACAGCCACAATATCGGTGACTTCCGGCTTACCCTTGGTAATAGTACCGGTCTTATCAAACACAATTACGTCCAGCTCTTTTATCGTCTGAATTGCTTCCCCGCTACGAATAAGAATTCCATTCTCGGCCCCTAAGCCTGTGCCCACCATCAAAGCGGTAGGGGTAGCCAAACCCAAGGCGCACGGGCAGGCGATTACCAGCACCGCCACTGTGGCAAATATAGCTAAGGTAAAAGAGCTTAAACTGGGATTAACCCACGGCAGAAAGCTTTGGGCCCAGTACCCCACTGCCCTAAACACTTCCGGAAACAACAGCCAAGCCACAAAGGTAAGGGCCGCAATAGTCATCACTGTGGGCACAAAGATACCGGTTACCCGATCAGCAAACTCCTGGATCGGAACCTTAGTCCCCTGACACTCCTCTACCATCTTGATCACTTGGGCTAAGAAGGTATCTTTGCCCACCTTGGTAGCTTTTACTTGGAGCAAACCCTCATGGTTGATAGTGGCCCCGATCACTTCTTCCCCTACCGTCCGATGAACCGGCATGGACTCGCCGGTGGCCATGGACTCGTCCAGAGAGCTTTCGCCGGCCACGATCACGCCGTCGGTGGGTACCTTTTCCCCTGGACGTACCACCATCACGTCACCCACTTTAACTTGTTCCAACGAAACCTCCTTTTCCTCCCCGTCTACCAAGATCCTGGCTGTCTTAGCTTCCAATTGCAACAATTTCTTAATAGCCTGGGAAGCCCGCCCCTTAGCCTTGTTTTCTATATAACGGCCGGTCAAGTGAAACGACATAATCATAGCCGAAGTCCCGGCGTAATTCTCGATGGCGGTAAAAAACACCGCCGGGCCGGTGGCAAAAGCCGCCAATGCCCCCATGGCAATTAGGCTATCCATGTTGGCACTGCCATGAAATAAGGCTCGGATACCGGATGTTAGCGTTTTACGGCCCACCCAAAACACCACCGGTGCCGCCAGTATAACCAGCCCGACATCAAAATACCTCGGAATAGGCCAGCCATGAATACCCATAAACATCCCGGGAAGCATCCACAACATGATAGGAACGGTGAACGCCCACGCCCTCCACATGTCACAGGCTGCTTGATGCACCTTATCCAGGTCATCGTCCAGCTCCTTTTTTATCTCTTCAAAAACGGCAGCTCTGTAACCACTGCTGGTTACAATTGTTATTATGCTTTCCACGTCAATCACTGCCGGGTCATATTTTACGTAAGCTTTTTCGGCCGCTAAATTCACAGCTGCTTCTTTTACTCCCGGCGCTTCCTGCAAATTCCTCTCGATCTTGCTAGCACAAGCAGCACAATTCATATCGCCAATGGCTAAAGTAACCTTGGCCGTTTCCGTCTTAACTCCGTAACCAACACTGGTTATGGCAGCTTCAATATCACTACGATCCACTACGCCGGGATCATACTCCACATAAGCCTTCTCTGCCGCCAAGTTAACCTGAGCCAAATGTACTCCTTCCAAATTCTGTAGCATCCGCTCAATGGTCCTGGCACAGGCAACACAACTCATGCCTTCCAAGATCAAGGTATCCTTCTTAAAAACAGCCCGGTCGTTCATTACTGCTCACCCTTTCTGCTATTGCTGCAGAACTATGAAATGCCCCCATACCCCTATGGGGTATCTCAAAACCAGTATACATGTCTTACCTATTACTGTCAACATAAGCCATAAGCCGCCATCTACAGATGTGCCCAACAGGGTTGCTTATTATGTGTACCAAAAAAGGCCCTCCACCTGATAATCAGATGAAAGGCCTCTATTTACAGTTCCTTCCCGATGCCTGGTGCCTGGAAAAAACTACTGGTTCTTTTCCAGTGGCGGACACCTAGAAGACACATGGTCGCTCACCCTGCCCAGAGGGGATACGGGCCGGCACGGAGACCATCCTTCGAATGCAGGCCGCCCCTACGCCTAGGCTACGTGCTGCAGGCGCATCGTAGGGGCGACCCTCTGCGGTCGCCCGGTTCCCCATACTGCAAGCCAGCGCAAAGACAAACCTCCTTGTCTGCACCTGTGTAATGCAGCCTCTTGTAAAAGGCACGGGCTCCAGCCT
>DUNI01000197.1 GCA_012839445.1 Bacillota bacterium | reverse complement strand
AGCTAAATTGGTGCCCGAGGTCGGGGTCGAACCGACACGTCCTCACGGACAACGGTTTTTGAGACCGTCCTGTCTGCCTGTTCCAGCACTCGGGCACAACTAACGTCAACGACTTTATTCTAGCATACCCTTGGATCTCTGGCAAGGGCCCTGTAATTCAATCAGATAATATTTTGGCTAACTCGGAAGTAATCGGGATCAGTGAACGTTCCCGTTCAGCAAACCTGGCCAGTTGGGTAATACTATACTTCCGGGCATAAGCGTAAGCTAAATCAAAACTGTGGCCCACATCTTCCGGCCTGTGGGCATCAGAATTTATAATGGCCACAACACCGGTTTCAGCCAACACTCGAGTAAACTCCGGAGCAGGATATAATTCTCCTACTGGCTTTCTGAGTCCAGCTGTACTTATTTCAAAACATAAATCTGCCTGTTTTAATATTTCGGCGCAACGTCTATATTCGTCCAGCAAACTGCCATCCGGTCGATAACCAAACACCTTAATCACATCGGGATGAGCCATAATATCGAACAATTTAGTCTTAGCAGCCTCTGTATACAAAGTAAAATACTCCTGATACGCTTTCTCAACACTTCTGTGATTCCAGAGGTATTCTTGGTCTGGTCGATCAAAGCCCCACTCCTCGATAAAATGCACTGACCCGATAACATAATCCCACGGATACTGGAGTATAAAGTCTTCCAATAGCTTTTCTTTACCAGGTGCGAAATCAACTTCCACTCCCAGTTTTACCGGATAGCCGTTGTCTTTTGCCTCTTGAACTAGTCTAACATAATGGTCTGCATCCACTTCAGCTTTTAAGTTCCAGTTGCCGGGCCAAATTCCTTCAGTTTGACGAAAACGATAAGCATGCTCAGAAAAGCCGATTTCATCAACATCGGCTAATCGAGCTGCTTCCAGAAACTGGCGCAACCATTCCTTGTTATAAGGTCCTTGTTCCAGATGAACATGATAATCCCACTTCAACCTTAGCCTTCCTCCTCGCTCCTACCCCTTCCGTCACCATAACTAACATGGCCAGAACAACTTGTTCTCCAGACTTTCAGTTCACCACAATTCCTGCAGCTTCTACATCATTTTAACAAGGGAAGGTGCTGACATCAAGAAACTCTTTTTTACTATAACAATTCTTCCTTGCCAACCCATCCCTGAAATCACAAAACAAACCAAAATCTTGTAAGGAGTTGGTACCCACGTCCTGGATAACTGCTTATTCACGGCTAGAGCGATTGCGCGAAATCGTCCAGATACTGTTTCGTTATGGGTTTGACTATTTTATCGATCAGCTGGATTTACGGCAGCTTCTACCGCCCTTTGAAAAGATGGCAGCTCCGGCTGTGTCCACGTCTTCTCTCGGCGTCCGCCTAAGGCAAGCTCTAGAGGAACTGGGCCCTACTTTTGTCAAGTTGGGGCAAATTCTCAGCACTCGTTCGGATCTATTACCTCCCGGTATCATAGTCGAGTTGGCCAAGCTACAGGATCAAGTGCCACCAGTGCCATTTGAGCAAATACACCAAGTGCTGACAAGCGAACTAGGACAATCTTTGGACCAGATCTTCTCCTCATTCGAGCCCAAGCCTCTTGGTTCTGCCTCTTTGGGGCAAGTGCACCTAGCAACACTACTTGACAGTCGCCAGGTAGTAGTGAAAGTTCAGCGTCCAGAAGTGGCCAAGACAGTAGACACCGACCTCTTAGTCTTAGCCGACCTGGCTCGATTGGCTGAACACCGGACTCCCTGGGGACGGATCTATAGCTTTAGTGAAATGGTGGAGGAATTCAGCCGTTCGCTGCAGGAAGAGCTGGATTACACAATAGAATCTGCCCATTCAGAGAGGATTGCCGCCGGTTTTGCCGGTGATTCTGCTGTTCGCATTCCGGCTGTACTATGGGAGCTGACTACTACTCGAGTATTAACCCAAGAATATCTGTCTGGAATACCACTGGAAAATCGTGCCGCCTTGATTTCTACCGGTTACTCATTGCCATCTATCGCCCAGCGTCTAACACAAGCTATGATCAAGCAGGTCTTAGAAATTGGATACTTTCATGCCGATCCACACCCTGGAAATATTCTGATCCTCCCCGGTGAAACTATCGGTTTCTTAGACTTCGGCTCAGTGGGGTATCTTTCCAAACAACGTAAGGAAATTTTTATTCGTATGGTTATGGCCGGTTACCACCGTAAAACAGAAGTCCTCGTACAATGCCTTAAGGAACTCGGTACAACTACAATCCCCATTAAAGAAGAAGAACTTCGCCGGGACATAGACTTAATTCTAAACAAGTATTTCGACCTGCCTTTGTCCAGGATCAAACTCGGCCCAGCTATTCGAGACATTATGGATGTAGCTTTTCACCATCAACTGCGGTTACCCGGTGACTTCACTTTACTGGCCAAGGCCATTATCACTTTGGAAGGTGTAGTCACCGAGCTGGATCCGAGCGTAAGTATAATCGAGATTATCGAACCAGTTGCCACCCAGCTCACGCGTCAGCGCTACTCGCTGAGCAACTTGCTCCACATAGCTGAAGATAAGGTTACTTCTTTCTTGGCCCTAGCTGAAGATATTCCTCAGCTGTTACATGTCTTCTTGGATCAAACAACCAACGGCCAACTAGAGGTTAATTGGTCTCTTGTGGATCTCCAAATCATTCTACGGCATCTAGACCGAATAAGTAATCGCATTTCTTTTAGTCTGGTTTTACTGGCCTTTAGCATTATAATGGCCGGTCTTATCCTAGGTTCGGCATTAGTTCGCCCATATGATCCTAACCGGATTTTTCTCTGGCGCTTACCAATACTGGAAATTGGTTTCTTGACTGCTGGTATCATGGTTGGCTGGTTGCTTTGGGCAATTTTTCGTTCCGGAAAACTCTGAAGTTCCAAGAAAATGGCAAGAAGAAATGCCTGTAATTTAACTGCAGGCATTTCTTCTTGTTAACAATACTTTTCACCCACGATTTGTTTCTTTACTTCATGTCTGCCAGAGGTGCCTTTATGATCTCACTTTGTTACATCCTCAAATTTGTATCCCACTCCACGAACAGTCTTGATATAGTTCGGATTAGCCGCATCAACCTCTATTTTTTCTCGTAAGTGTCGAATATGCACATCTACTGTTCGGCTATCACCAATGACTTCGTAGCCCCAAAGACGTTGTAATAGTTCTTCGCGTGTAAAAGCACGCCCTGGAAATTGGGCCAAGAAAGTCAATAGCTCAAATTCCGTAGCAGTAAGATCAACCATTGTGTTACCGATAAAGACTTCATGTCGAAGCGGATAAATGGTAATTTCACCGCGTTGGATCACTTCTTCTGATTCTTGATCTTCAAACCCTCTTGTTCGTCGTAAAATTGCTCTTACACGGGCCAAGAGTTCACGTAAACTAAAAGGCTTGGTTACATAATCATCGGCTCCAAGTTCTAAACCCATTACCCGGTCGGCCTCTTCTCGTTTAGCTGTCAACATTAAGATGGGTACATTGCTAGTTTCTCGAAGAATTCTACATACCTCGAAGCCATTTACTCCCGGAAGCATTATGTCTAGAATAATCAGATCCGGCCGTTCTCTTTTAGCTACTGCCAGCGCTTCATTGCCGTTCCTAGCCAGCACCACTTTATAATATTCCCGTTCTAAGTGATACCGCAGCAGCTCCAGAATATACTCTTCATCATCGACTACCAAGATCTTTTCCAGCATTGGCCACAACCCCATTATGCTTTCCTGGAAGCAACTTCTGTAATCTTTCCCAAAGTTCGGGATGATGCTTTTTAATATTTATTGGACGCCCTTTGCTCTTGCTAACAAAGCCCTGAACCGTACTGCCGGTAGCTATAAGCGTCTCTCCGCGTTGGATCATGTAAGAAAAACAAATCCGGGAGCAGGTGAAATTCGTCAATTGTGTGGTAATAGTTACCTGATCCTCATATTTGGCCGGAGCTAAATAACGACAGTTAGCCTCAACCACAGGAAGTAACAATCCATTCTCCTCTAATAGCCCATATGACTGGCCCAAGCTACGAAAAAAAGCATTACGGCCCACTTCAAACCAGGTAAAGTAGTTGCCATAATAGACTACACCCATCTGGTCTGTTTCCGCGTAGCGTACATAAATGTCCTCGCTCACAGAATACCCTGGTTCCACTCTTTTCACTCCCGCACCTGTCCATCACCATAGATAATATACTTGATGGTTGTTAATTCTTTTAGACCCATGGGGCCGCGGGCATGGAGCTTCTGAGTACTGATACCCATCTCAGCCCCAAATCCATATTCAAACCCGTCGGTAAATCGGGTAGAAGCATTAACGTACACCGCTGCAGCATCAATCTCCTCCAAAAAACGCTGGGCATGAGCATAGTCAGTAGTAACAATAGCTTCCGAATGTTGGCTGCCATAAGTGTTAATATGACTGATGGCTTCATCCAACCCAGCTATTACTTTGATGGCAATGATGTTGTCCAAATACTCTGTTGACCAATCTTTTTCACTGGCCGGTTTCACATCTGGGCATAAGGCCTTAACCTCAGAGCAACCCCGCACTTCTACACCTTGAGCTTCTAGATCCGCAATCACCGCAGGAACAAATGAATCAGCAATGGCCTTATCTACCAATAATGTTTCGCAGGCATTGCAAACTCCAGGGCGATGGCACTTAGCATTAACTGCTATCCGTCTGGCCATGTCCTGGTCAGCAGACCCATCAACATAAGTGTGGCAATTGCCTACCCCAGTCTGGATAACAGGAACAGTAGCATTTTCCAACACAGCCCGAATAAGTCCAGCGCCACCGCGTGGTATCAATACGTCCAAATAATCGTCAAGTCGCATAAGTGCCGTTGCTGCATCCCGACCGGTATCTTCAATAAGTTGAATGCAATCCTCCGGTAACCCAACAGCTGCAACAGCCTGACGCAACGCTTTTGTAATGGCCTTGTTAGAGTTAATGGCTTCCGAACCACCTCTAAGTATTACAGCATTGCCCGCTTTAAGTGCCAGTCCTGCCGCATCCACTGTAACATTGGGACGAGCTTCATATATGATTCCGACTACTCCCAGCGGTACTCGTACTTGCCCGATACGCAATCCATTGGGTCGCTTCCACATGGAAATAACTTCTCCCACAGGATCAGGCAAGTCCTGCAGCACTCTCAACCCTTCAGCCATTCCTTGAACACGTGCCGGTGTTAAGGTAAGTCGGTCGATTAAAGCTGCTGACAATCCTTTTTCTTTGGCGGCAGCAATATCAAGTTCATTAGCAGACAAGATGTCCGCTTCCGAAGATATTAGAGCTCCTGCCATAGCTGCCAGAGCCTGGTTCTTTTTCGTCGACGAAACTGTACTCAACAGCCTACCTGCTGCTTTGGCAGCTTGGCCCTTCTGGCGTACCTGTTCCATGGCTTTATACCTCCTGTTTTCGTTTTTCAACCTGCTCTGATGGCAAGAACAAAGTGCCCACTTCTTTCCCCGCTGATACAGCCTTTACAAGTCCAGGCTCTTCACCACTGGCAATAACCATGGGGATACCTGCCTCACCTGCGATTCGAGCAGCTTCTATCTTAGTCACCATTCCGCCTACACCAAGATCTGACCCGGTTCCACCACTGGCCAACTCCTCTATTTCAGGAGTAATCTCATTTACTAAAGGGATTAAGTAAGCATCAGGATTTTGTCGTGGATCAGATGTATAAAGTCCTTCAATGTCAGACAACAACACCAATAAATCCGCCTTTGCTAACTTAGCAACATATGCTGACAAAGTGTCGTTATCGCCAAACTCTATTTCTTCGGTAGCTACAGTATCGTTTTCATTTACTATGGGGATAACCCCGTAACTTAGCAAAGTCTCAAAAGTATTGCGGGCATTTTCGTATCGTTTGCCGTTATCCACATCGGCTTTAGTTAGAAGCACCTGCCCCACTGTAAGACCGTACTCGGCAAAAAACTTCTCATAAGTTTGCATAAGAATTCCTTGGCCGACAGCAGCTAAGGCTTGTTTTTCCGGTGTTGTTTTCGGGCGGTGATCAATGCCCAAACGTGCCCGCCCCACAGCGATAGCTCCTGAACTTACCAATATTACTTCAAGGCCACTATGAGCTAAGTCGGCCAGCTCTCGAACTAAATGTTCTATACGATCCAAATTAGGCTTTCCTGAATCGTAAGTCAAAGTAGAACTTCCCACTTTGATCGTTATTCGTCGTGCATTCCGTAACTTAGTCCGTGCACTGCTGCTCATATTCCTCACCCCTTCTACCTTACCTGAACCCGCCCTCGATAAATCAAGCCCCGAACCGGATCCACCGTAACTACCATTCCGTCCCGCAGCAAATCTGTGGCATTCTCAACCCCAGCTATTACAGGAATACCTAAATTGAGCCCCACAATCACAGCGTGGGATGTAAGGCCACCTTCCTCGGTAACTATGGCTGCCGCCTGCTCCATATAAGGAACCATGGATTTATCAGTGGTTGTAGTAACCAAAATCCTGCCACGCTTAAACTTACGCTCGCCATCTGCAGCGTCGCGTAGCGTACAAATACTTCCGGTTACACCGACATGCCCTACTCCGGTACCCCGGGCTACCTCATCACCCACTATCTGCACCTTCAGTAAGTTGGTAGTACCACTAACCCCTGCCGGCACTCCGGCGGTTATTACTACTAGATCGCCTTCCTTGACATACCCGTGATCCAGAGCTGTTTGTACCACCAGGTCAACCATCTCATCAGTATTGGCTGTATCCCGAGCCCACTGCGGAAATACACCCCAAACCAAAAGAAGTTGCCGCATAACCGCTTCACTGGAAGTTACAGCAATAATTGGTGCCTCAGGGCGACTTTTAGCAATCATTCGTGCTGTATAGCCTGAATTAGTGGAAACCAGAATAGCTGATGCTTTTAGTGCCCGAGCCGCCGTACATGTGGCATAGCTTATAGCATCGGTAACACTAACACCATCGTTAAGACCTAGGTTTCTTGTAGCTTTGCCAAATGGCAAAGCACTTTCAGTGCGCTTAGCAATACGCGCCATATAGCTTACAGCTTCAACAGGATAGCGCCCTATGGCAGTTTCTCCTGATAACATCACCGCATCAGATCCGTCCAAAATGGCATTGGCCACATCACTGGCTTCAGCCCGTGTTGGCTGGGGACTGGATACCATTGATTCCAGCATCTGAGTAGCTGTGATTACCGGTTTACCAAGCTGGTTAGCCTTCTGAATAATCAGCTTTTGAATAAGAGGTACTTCCTCAGCTGGGATCTCTACACCTAAGTCACCACGGGCTACCATAACACCGTCGGCAACTCTTAGGATCTTATCAATATTTTCGACCCCTTCGCCGTTCTCGATCTTAGCAATAATTGGCACCTTAGCGTTTAACTGTTCTAAGATCTCTCGAATCTTCAATACGTCTTGAGCCTTCCGGACAAAGGAAGCTGCAATAAAATCTATGCCGTGTTCCACCCCGAAAGTAATGTCAGCCACATCTAGCTCTGACAACGCCGGCAAAGATACTGAACAGCCGGGTAGGTTCAAGTTTTTTCTATCTGACAGGACACCACCGTTGAGTACACGACACTTAATTTCTGTATCTGTAGCTTCTAATACCTCTACCGATATGGCTCCATCGGACAATAATATAATCTGGCCACTATGAACATCTTGTGGTAGTTGTTCATATGAAACCTGTACCCGTGTCCTATCCCCTACCACTGGATAAGTGGTGAAAGTAAAAATGTCTTCCTCTTCTAAGATAACCTGTCCGCCGGCAAAAGTGCCTATCCTAATCTCCGGTCCTTTAGTGTCTAACATAATCGCCAGTGGACGCCCCTGTTCTTGAGCTACTGCCCTTAAGGTATTAATACGGCATTTATGGCTCGAATAATCACCATGTGAAAAATTAAGTCGAGCTACGTCCATACCTGCAGACAGCAATTGTCGTACTTGCTCTGCACGCTCACTGGCAGGTCCTATGGTGCATACAATTTTTGTTCTACGCACATTTATCACTCCAGTCAAAAACACAGGTAGCCTTGCAAAATTTCATTAGCTTCTTCTGCCTCAGACGATGACACCAAAATCTCCACACTCCCAGAGCTGCCTAAGTGTGGCACCCCTGCTGCCCGCAACATAACTAATATCCCTTCCTGATCAAGGATGCCCTTTAGCATTTCAGCCTCTGTCCTATTACGGGCGACATATATTACGGTCCACATCTAAAGCCGCAGCCCCCTTAATGCAAAGCTTAATCGTCAAGGATTTCTATAATCTTTCTCCTTATCTACAACTAATTCCTTTTTACTACAGTAAGTTTTTCACCTTTACCGCTACATTCTCTTCTCCAAGCAAATCTCGTAACCGTTTCAACAAGTCGTTATCTAACTTTGCATTGTAGCGACTATCCAATTGTATCATACGCTTGTCAGCAGGGAAAAAAAGCAGTACTGGGCTTTCACCGGGAAAAGCTGCCAACTCGGCCTGCAATTCGGTAATATCGGTCCGAGTCGGCTCTGCCAGTCTTAAATATAATACTTGAGCGGCCGCCAAAGGTAACAGTTTTTCCGCCAGCACTTTTGGCATATCCTCATTATGGTCCCCAATTTTCCCCTTCACTAAAATGAGCTGATCCCGCTTAAGCCACCGACAAGCAGCAAAGGTCCGCGGAAACACCACTACCTCGAAGCTACCTGTTAAGTCTTCCACGGTAAGAAATGCCATGGGTTGGCCCTTGCGAGTAGTTATTTCTTTACAGCCACTAACGAGTCCACCCACTGTCACCGGAATGTTCCGTTGCAAGTCAGACAACTCATTACTCCAAACTGTAACCACCTGTCGTAGTATATCTGCCTTTTCTGCTAACGGGTGCCCGCTTAAATATAGGCCCAATGTTTCTTTTTCCCAAGCTAGCCTTGTTTCAGCTGCCACTTCCGGTAGATCCGGCAAAGAAATCTCGGCACTGGCAGGCAACACATCCCATAACAAGCCCTGTCCACTAAGCTGCTGGCGCCGATATGCCTGGGCCTCTTGCATTACCATATCCAAAATAGCCATCTGTTGGGCTCGATTTCCACTCAGTGAGCCAGTGGCTCCGGCTTTAATCATACTCTCTAGTGCCCTCTTATTAACACATCTTAAGTCCACTCGCTGACACAAATCAGCTAAGGAATGATACTTCCCACCTTCTTCTCGGCCTTTAACCACGCTTTCCATGGCCGCCCGGCCAGCATTTTTGATAGCTGCCAAACCAAAGCGTATTCTTCCATTATCCACGGAAAAGTTTACTTCGCTGAAATTAACATCAGGGGGAAGCACTTTTAGCCCCAGGCGCCGACACTCTTCGCAATATAATGCTACTTTGTCAGTATCATCCATAATGCTGGTTAATAGAGCAGCCATAAATTCTGCCCGGTAATTCGCTTTCAAATAGGCTGTTTCATAAGCTAACATGGCATAGGCTGCAGAATGAGATTTATTAAACCCATAACCGGCAAAGTACTCCATCAGGTCGAAAATCCGACCGGCCACTTTAGCAGTAATTCCGTGGTCCTGAGCTCCTTCCAGGAATCGTTTGCGTTGGGCCGCTAGCACCTCCGGTTGTTTCTTACCCATAGCCCGTCGTAGCAAGTCCGCCTGCCCCAAACTAAACCCCGCCAGACGACTAGCTATTTGCATTACTTGCTCCTGGTACAAGATAACACCATACGTTTCTTCAAGTATAGGTTTTAGCTGAGGATGCAGGTATTGGACTTCCTTGCGACCGTGGCGCCTAGCGATAAAATCCTCCGCCATGCCGCTACCCAATGGCCCGGGACGATATAATGCCACTAAAGCTGTCAAATCGTTAATTCCCGTTGGCTTGAGTTCGCGAATAAGGGCTCGCATACCCGGACTTTCTAGCTGAAATACACCAAAAGTGTTGCCTGACGCTAATAATTCATAGGTATTCTATCATGCCATTGAATGATCCTGCTACCTATGAATTATTAGCGTCAGGCAACACTTTTGGTGTATTTCAGCTAGAAAGTCCCGGTATGCGAGCCCTTATTCTGCCACTAAAGCTGTCAAATCGTT
>DUNI01000196.1 GCA_012839445.1 Bacillota bacterium | reverse complement strand
TCCCCGGGTTGGATTCGAACCAACAGCCACCCGGTTAACAGCCGGGTGCTCTACCGTTGAGCTACCGAGGAACATCTTTCAGTTAAGATTATAGCGCACTGCTTTATTCTTGTCAACGGTTAGCAGCGCCCAGGCTAAAAATACTACAATTCCGACGGCGAGCTTTACTGGGTATGGGTTGAACCCATACCCAGTAGCTTGTCCTTTATTCTTTAGGTCTCATGGTAGGAAACAGAATTACATCGCGAATGGAAGCCGAATCAGTAAGTAGCATTACCAGACGGTCGATGCCAATTCCTAATCCCCCTGTGGGCGGTAGCCCGTATTCTAGAGCAGTGAGGAAATCTTCGTCCAGGGGATGAGCCTCATCGTCACCAGCTTCTTTTTGTTTCATCTGCTCTTCAAAACGACAGCGCTGATCGATGGGATCATTTAGTTCTGAGAAGCCATTGGCCATTTCCCGAGCAAAGATAAAGGGCTCGAACCGCGCTGTAAATTCAGGATCATCTTGTTTGCGCTTAGATAATGGCGATATCTCTACCGGATGATCGGTAATAAACACCGGTTGAATCAGCTTAGGTTCTACCGCTGCATCAAATACTTCTTCTAGTACCTGTCCCCAGTTGGCCTCAGGCCCAACTTTGAACCCATGTTCCTGAGCCGCCTTGCGCGCTTCTTCCGCTGTCTTAATAGTACTAAAATCAATGCCACTGTACTTTTTAACAGCGTCCAGCATAGATATCCGTTGCCAGGGAGGGGTAAGATCCAAATCCACACCTTGATAGGTAATCTTCATGGATCCTGTTACCTCAAGCGCTGCACCGGCGATAATTTCTTCGGTAATACGCATCATATCTTCATTGTTACCAAATGCTTGGTAACATTCCATAGCAGTATATTCCGGGTTATGTTTGGTATCAATGCCTTCATTACGGAAATTACGATTGATTTCAAAAACCTTCTCAAAACCACCCACAATGAGCCGCTTTAAATACAGCTCCGGGGCAATTCTAAGATAGAGCTCCATATCCAAGGCATTATGATAGGTAACAAATGGACGAGCATTAGCACCTCCG
The DNA here is from genome assembly GCA_012839445.1 of Bacillota bacterium. Taxonomy (GTDB): domain Bacteria; phylum Bacillota; class DTU030; order DUMP01; family DUMP01; genus DUNI01. The sequence continues at coordinate 23,706 of DUNI01000196.1, read as the reverse complement.
GCAATAGGACTTAGCATTGGCGTCTCTACTTCCAGAAAGCCTTCCTTAGTCATATAATCTCGGATAAACTGGATAATACGTGAACGCGTCACAAACACCTGACGTACATCGGGATTAACCATTAAGTCCACATAGCGCTGGCGATATCGTAAGTCTGTATCCTTTAACCCATGCCATTTTTCCGGCAACGGGCGCAATGACTTGGATAGCAAAGTATAACTCTTAAGCCCCACAGTGATTTCACCGCGGCGAGTCTTAAATACCTTGCCCACGCCTCCGATAATATCGCCCAAATCCAGTTCCTTAAACTGTTCGTATTCTTCTTCTCCTAGCTCGTTTATACGAGCATAGATCTGAACCAGGCCACTGCCATCCTGGATATGGGCAAAAGATACCTTCCCGTGTCCACGCTTAGACATAATACGACCGGCAATAGTCACCTGCTGTCCTTCTAGGCTATCGAAGTTATCGAGGATTTCAGCCGCTCGGTGGGTAAAATCATAGCGATCAATTTTAAAGGGATCCTGTCCTTTAGCCTGTAGTTCTTTTAACTTTCGACGTCGCACCGCTAGTTCGCTACTGGGATCTAATCTTTCTGCCTCCGTCATTTTTAGCCTCCTCATAAAAGTGCCCAGGGCTCCCCTGGGCACAGTCATCTCTCGTTAATTTTCGGAGCAATTGTCAATACTTATAATCCTGTAATGGAGCAACCCTCTTGGAACTGTAATATCCACCTGAGCCCCCACTTTCTGGCCAAGCAATGCTTTTCCTACTGGGGACTGGTTTGATATTTTGTTTTCACCTACATCAACTTCTGCCGACCCTACTATGGTAAATTGTAGTGTCTTATTGTTATCCAAGTTCTCTACTGTAACCGTAGAGCCTAGAACTACCGTACCATTGGCATTGTTACCGCCTTGATCGATAAGGCGAACTTTAGAAAGCATTTTTTCCAGTTCAATAATACGCCCTTCATTAAAGCCTTGCTCACGCTTGGCATCGTCATATTCCGAATTCTCGCTTAGGTCTCCAAACTCAATGGCCTGTTTAATACGCTCCGCTATTTCTCTGCGTTTAACAGTGCGGCGCTGCTCTAGTTCTTGCTCTAGCTTTTTTAGCCCCGCTCGAGTTAGCGGTATTTCTTCTTCGTACATCTGTTTACCCACCCTTTTTCACCATATTTCCGCAAAAACCGGCAGTCAAGCGCGCAACGCATAAGAAATACTACGAACCGCGCTGCCTACGGTCCGTAGCTAGACCCCATCCCCAATATTGTCATTTGTAGATTATTATAAATTACCACGCCTTAAGTGTCAAGGAATGTCACCAGGTACTTCGCCTAGACCGGTGTTTAATCTGTTGTACTTCGCTTTCCTGTAAAGCACGGTCAAAGCTGCGCAGGCCGGCCAAACGAAACCCATGCTTCTTAGCCAGCTTCATGATTTCATCTATCTGCTCTACCCTAAGATCACGACCCAGAGTAAAATTATCATGGCGGCCTTCCAGTGCTAAGATCATAGCCTCAGCCATACAGGCAAAAGACATGCCCGGTGGAAAACCGAAATCGAAGCCAAAATCCACTTGGCCTGGAACCTGCACTACACCACCTTCTATCACCAGTACATCCGGTCGTGCCTGGGCCACTTCCTTTGATACATCTCGCGGCCTAGCCACGTCGCATACCACAGCTCCGGGTTTTAGGTCTTCGGGCTCTATAACCGACGTGGCTGAACCGGTGACAGTGAGAACCACGTCAGCTTGCCTTATAGCTTTCTTAAAATCATCAGTCACCCGTGTTGCTAAGCCACTCTCACGCAAAATCCTTCGGGACAGATTCTCCAACCGTTGACCGTTGCGACTAGCCAAGGTTAGGTAATTCACCTCTCGGGCCAAAATGCGAGCACAGGCAGATCCAATAGCACCATTGGCACCCACCACTAAAACCTCGGCCTTTTTAAGGTCAATACCCATTTTATCCGCTGCTAGCCGGATACCTTCCAAAGCTGTGCCTACAGTATAACTATTACCGGTGGTTACTGCAGTATGCAGGTTTCTTGCTACAGTAATACCAGCATCCCCCACAACTGCCGTAAATGCACCTAATCCTATCACCTTCGCCCCTAATTCTTCAGCCTTTTTCCCTGCCCGAATAATATGCTTCAGCACTGTTTCCTCGGGCAATGCGAGCATCTGACTGGAAGTCAAAGGGACGTTAACAAACCAACCTTCAGCCTCGGCATACGCTGACTTAATCCCAGTAATGTGTGAAACCACTAATGGTGGTGTGAACTTAAATGCTGTTTCCACAATAGCATCGGGAAAAACGCTTAGCCAAGGAAATTTACGATATATATAGCTTACATCTAGTGGATGAAAAATAAAGGCAAACTTTTCCATGGGGCGCCTCCTGGTCTTTGTTTAACTGCCGCTTCATTCATTTAATGTCAGGATCCTGGGTTTTAGATCCAGTCGGTCTAACAATTCCTCATAGTCATTCTCTGTGAGCTCAGCCCAGGGCTTCTCTGCCAGAGAAACCAACACTGCCTCCATCACATTGGTACCGAACGAGCGTCCGCCCAACTCAGGTGTAGTGGTGACCAACGTTTTGACACCGCGAGCTCTCAGATCCTCAACATCAGTAGCAGTAACAGTATTGGTAATTATGGTTTTACCCGGTATCTCAGCTGGTAAATGCCGCTTGATAAATAGAAAATCGCCGGCGATGATATCGTTATCCAGATAGTACCTGGTAAAGCGTGGATTCACTTCTTCTTGCTTCTTGCCGGTGGGATAAAGCAGCTTAAAAGGAAGTCTCACTACAATAGGCGCTATTAGAGCTGCTGCCACCTTTAATTGGTTCAAAGAACGTAGGGGAATTGGCAGACCCAAAGCAAAAATGATATCCCCGCAGGTAAGAATGCAGCCAGCCTGAGTTAACCCTTCGGCCATGCCCCAACGATCAGCACCGGAAACCAAAAGAGCTCTCTTACCTGCCAATGTTACTCTGTTTGATTCTTCTAAGTAACGAATTACCCGGCGTTCAAGAGTATTCTTAAGGCCACCGCCATCAACAATGGGCGTTTTCGTTACCGCTCGCGCCAGGCGCTCAGCATCCCGGATTGCATAACGGCGCCCGCCGGTTACTATATATAAATCTATGCCGCCCATGCCAAAGGCATCTACTTTTCCGTCTAACTCTTTTAGCAAAGCTTCGGCCTTGTTCATATCGCCATCAGTTCCAATGCGCTCAATCAAAAACTTTTCACCTAGAAATTCCGCTTCTACTGTATGATTTCGTTTTGAAGAGCCTAGACTTATGCTGATCACATGTTTCATATCCCTACCGCCTCCTGCCCGTGCCTGCTGTGGCGTTAGACCCCGCCGGCAATTTGATTTTATTAATTATGCGACGCAACTTCTCCGGATCTATCTCGCGGTCACCCTTTATCGGGGAGTGGCCAATTTCAACGCAAACCACTTTCTTATCTAACAAAGCTTCAACCACGCGCACCCGCATATCTGAACCTAGAAAAATCACAGCGTCATAACTGTTTAACTCAGCAATAATGTGCATAACCTCATTTAGCAGCTCGCTGCCGCTTTTTTCTTTTACAAAACGCCACCGCTCTTCATCATTAAGAACTAAAGCGTATTCAACGCCTTCCTCTTGCGCCACTTTAAGGAGTCTCTCCTTGTGGGCCAAGGGAAACCCTACCAATGCCACCCGTACACCACGATGTACTTCCCCTAAAGCCTCCAAACGAGAGATGAAAGAACGCTCTGTTCCCAGACGTTCTGCCACCTCCTGCTGTGACACTCCCGTTGACCTTAGCTCTAAAATCCGATCTATCACATGATACAGCCGGCTGCGGTCGATAACTTTGTCGCCAATGCGAGTGAACTGTTCCACAACTTCACCTCCGCTGTGGCCATGTGCACAATCTTGTGTACATCACAAACTGATTTTACCAGCTATAGGATAAAAAAGCAAGGGAAGGCTCTAATTGCCTTCCCTTAGATGTTAAATTCATATTGTTAAACAAAATTATGCTGTCTTAAAACGCGCTACTGCCTGCTCTAGATTGTCTGCCAAATTGGCCAGTATCTGGGCCGAAGCTGATATTTCTTCCATGGTAGCTGTTTGCTCCTGGGTAGCTGCAGCGATATTTTCTGTACCGGCACTGGTATTTTCAGCAATTTGACTAATGTTCCTGGTTCCGTTCACCACGCGGGTCGTATTAGCAGCCATTTCTTCGGCTGCTGCACTAACTTCTTGAACTTGCTGAGCTACCTGTTCCACAGCAGAAAAAATCTTTTCCAGGGTACTGTGAGCTGTCTGTAACAAGCTGCTACCGGACGCCACTTCGGCACTGCCCGTTTCCATGGTTTTAATAGCCCGTTCAGTGTCATTTTGGGTTCGATCCACTAACTCGGCAATTTGCTTAGCTGCCTGCGCTGATTGCTCTGCCAACTTGCGCACCTCGTCTGCCACTACGGCAAAACCCCTGCCTTGCTCGCCGGCGCGGGCAGCTTCTATGGCAGCATTTAGTGCCAACAAATTAGTCTGGTCGGCAATACCGGTAATTACTTCTACAATCTGGCCGATTTCCCCTGAGCGCCGACCTAATTCGCTAATGAGCTGTGATAGATTCTCCATGGATTGGCTAACCACATCATTTTGCCGAATCACATCTTGAATAGCAACACTGCCCTGTTGGGCCAAACCAGCAGAATCCTGGGACGATAACGCCACCGTCTGAGCACTCTCGGCCACTTGATCCATAGCCTGGGCCATTTGCTCCACCACTGAAGCTGCTTCGCTGGTCTCGCGCACCTGTTGCTCAGCTCCTTCTGCTACCTCTTGAATACTGCTGGCTATCTGTTCTGTAGCCCTGGTGGTTTCTTCGGCACTGGTGGTGAGCTGCTGTGCATGGTCACTTACTTGATGTACACTTTCTCTTACTCCGGCTATGATCTGCCCTAACTGTTGAACCATTGTTTGGAAACTATGCCCTAGCTGAGCAACCTCATCTCGCCCTTTTACTTTTACAGCCGTGGTTAGATCACCGGCGGCAATCTGTTCGGCAGCCCGGGCCAGCTGTTTCAAAGGATTTACTGACAGACGCGATAACACAGTCCCTAGCACAATACCAATAACCGCCCCCAAAGCCACTAAAGTAACCGAGACCCCAAGCGCCTGCTTAGAAGCTGTATTAGCATTTTCTCGGGCATCATTTACCCGTCGCTCGTTAATTCCTTGCAGTATATTAAAATTGGCTGCCAGCCGTTTTTGTTCGGCATCCATTTGCAGTAACGCTATCTGGATAGCTTCTTCTTCTTCTCCCTCACTATAGGTGCTAAAAACCTGTTCCTGTAGATTGTTCAGATTATCATGGACTTTTTGTACCTGAGCCAGTAGGTTCTTCTCTTCCTGTTCCCCAGCCAACTCCAAGGCTGTGTTAATAGCACCCCTCACCGCGTTACTATCTAGTTGTGCTCTAAGCACATATTGTTCTTCTCCTGTTAACAAAAATGCACGCTGTGCCGCCAGTTGGGCCGTAACAGCAGTATTAATATCCTTAATAGCCAACAGATACGGCTGGCCTTGCTCTACGATCATGTGGTATTCAGCCATGACGCGTTGCATACCGACATATGTATAGGCTCCAATCCCAGCCATCATTGCCACCAAGACCAAATATCCCACCATGATTCTGGTTGCCAGGCTAACGCCTTTCTTTTTTCCTGTGGTCTTTGCTGCAGTTACATTTTCTCCTTTCTTTCGTCTCCATTTTGGCAAACGAAGGCGCAAGCGTGGCCACGAAAACTTCTTCATCCCTATCGCTCCCTTTCATTTTTGAAATCAAAAAGCCCCCAGGCACACTCTCGCCGAGGGGAAAATACGGCGGCCTGGCGGTCTTAGCTAATGCCTTAGACCCATGGCTTTGTGTCCCCACCTTTCGGCTGGGTTTACCCTTTAACACTGCGTACTATTATATTTTGAGTTACATACTGTTATATTACTATTTATCATTGTCGTATTGTGTCGAAACTTGTCGGAGACGATTAAGCTCTTGCTGCGCCATAGCTAGAAGTATAGGACGAGAATTGAGGTCTGGATCGTCCCATACTGCCTCTAATAAGCGCCGTTGAAGAACCCCTACAATGGGTCCTGGTTCTAGTTCCAAGCTGCTCATAAGCTCTTTGCCGTCTACAGCCAATTCAGAAGCCACAAGTGGCGGTCGCTCTGCCACCACTTGTCGATATGCCACCTCCAGTTCAAAAATACCAGACTGCCTACTATCACCCCAAATAGCCTTGCGATCAGCCTTGATCAACTCTATCAATAACCTAAAATTATCCCAGCCTACTTGGGCCGCCAGCCGTCGAACCGGTGGCACGCCGTGACTTGGTCTCCATAAAAACATATGGTGCCCGACCAATATAGTCACCTGCTTTACTAACTTTCGGCTATAACGCAGCCGTGTCAGAATATGTGGTACTAAGGCCGCCGACCGGCCAGCATGTTCGGGGAACATTCTCCCATAGGGTCCTTCCTTAAACTTGCCCGGTTTTCCTACATCATGTAACAACCCTGCCAAGCGTAACGGCAATATCGGCGGTGTCAACGAGCAGGTTCGCAAATTATGCCCTAATACATCTTCACGATGGAGTCGGCTTTGCTCCATACCCTGGCCGTTGAGCAACTCAGGAATAATGCGAACAAGCAACCCACTGTCCACCAACAGCTGTAATACCGGTAAAATATCTTCTCCCATCAGCAATAACGCCAGTTCCTTGCCGATTCGTTCTTTGGCAACAAACTCAAGTCCCGGTGCCTCCTGGCTTAAGGCAGTCAGTGTATCCGGTTCAATGCTAAACTTTAGCTGAGAAGCAAAGCGTGGTGCCCTAAGTAGCCGGAGTGCATCCTCGCCAAACCGCTCTGCCGGATCCCCCACTGTTCTAATTAAACCGGACTCTAGATCGGCCCGCCCATCCCAAGGATCAACTATGATGTCGGTTATAGGGTCCCAAGCCATGGCATTAATGGTAAAATCGCGCCGGGACAGATCCTTCTTGACGTCATCAGTGAATAATACCTTGTCTGGACGTCGTCCATCGGTATAGCGTCCGTCAGAGCGAAACGTGGTAACTTCTATTGGTAAAGGCGACAGCACCGTAACCGTACCAAAGGCCAAGCCTGTAGGACGCACGCGAGGAAATAGACGTAGCACCGTCTTTGGCAAGGCTGCAGTAGCCACATCAAAGTCCTGCGGTTCTACTCCTAACATGAGATCTCGCACACATCCGCCAACCAAGTAGGTCGGATAACCGGCTTTCTGCAAAGTTGATACACATTCAATTACAGCCTCCGGTACCATATAGCTGTCCCCCTTCCTCCCTAGATAGTGATAGCATAAGCACTTGTTTATGTACAAAAAGCTAAACCATCAACTCCACGGATCAATAGGAAAGGTGCCCAACACGCGTCGCAAAGTGCTCAACACCAACGCACTGTCATCATGCCACATGCCAATTTTAAGACCACGCAAAGTCAAATAGGCCGGCTCTGTACCTAAGTCCAAATCCTGAGTCAACCGGGACAGTGTCCGGCTACGGGCACGCTCCAATGCCGCCGGCAACGTCTTCCCTTCCTGTAAAAAGTGAGATAGCTCCTGCCCCAGATAAAAATGTGCTAACGAAGTCATAGGATTACCGCAGTATCCGCTACGGGTTTGCCCTAAAATTTCTGGCAATTTAAAATGCAGTCCCCACGAAATAGAGTCTTTCAGTTCCTCTGCTTCTACCTGCATGGCCCAAGCTAGGTTTTTAGGTGTACAAAGGCCGTACTCCCTAAGGGACCGGATGATAGAGTGCTCTAAAGTATGGGCTTTCTCAGCTGAAACAATGCCACCCACCTGTCCCTTAATCTCCACTTTATTGTTATCGTAATCGGTTCCGTAGATAGTAATTGTAATGTCCTTTTCTGAACGCGGTTCAGTATAACCACCTTGTGGCTGCCAGCCAGCACCTGAAATCACAGGTTCGCCTCGGCCACGCAGTGCCTTTAGATCTAATTCCTGCATGGATTCAGCCACAATAAACCCCCGCTCCCCGACAAAACGCCGGGCTGTGGCATGGACAATGCCGCTTAAATTAGCCACCAACACTTCGTTGCTGTTCCAGGTTACAGGGTTTACAGCTTCGGCCCTGCTTAGATCTTCGATCCGCACTAACATTCCGGCCGGATACAGTGCCTTCCCATCTTGGGTGATAGGTACCAAAAAAGCCGTTGCTTCCACACCAAGACAACTTAGAGTTCGTAATGAAAACTTGTCTAAAAATAAACCTTGGATACTACCCCCGGGTCGAGGCAACACGCCGTTAGCCACAGGTAAGGCTAGTATATTCATCCCCTAGCCTCCTTCCCTAATCTAGCAAAATATGCTTCTAATACGTCTTTTACAGCGTCCGATGTACTAAGCTCCATAATTTTAGCGCGAAGTCGGGCTGCTCCTGGGAGACCTTTCAAGTACCAGCTTAAATGTTTCCTCATTTCTGCCACACCTAAACGGTCACCTTTCTCTTCTACAGCCAGCTTCAATTGCCTAAGGGCCAACTCCAGTCTCTCCTTAGGGCTCGGCTCCGGGGACAAAACACCGGTGGATAAATAGTGAACTGTTCGTCCAATAAGCCAAAGATTGCCTAATACTCCCCTGGCCAGCATAACAGCATCACAGCCAGTGGTTGTCAGCATGTTCTTGGCCGCTTCCGGTGTAAACACGTCGCCGTTACCGATTACCGGCACCGAAACGGCTTCTTTCACCTGCCTAATAATATCCCAATCAGCTTTGCCACTGTAAAATTGCATCCTGGTCCGGCCATGGACAGTAATCGCTGCGGCACCACTGCCTGCCAACAGCTTCGCCATCTCCACGGCATTCTTTTGCTCCTCATCCCAACCAGAACGAATCTTGACCAATACTGGCAGATCTACCGCTTGGCTCACAGCTCGCACAATGGCAGCTGCCAGCTCAGGTTGCTGAAGCAATGCCGATCCTTCACCGTTCTTAACTATCTTCGGAGCTGGACAACCCATATTAATATCTATGGCCACTGGCTTTAGTACAGCTACCTTTTGTGCCGCCTGGGCCATGTATTCCGGTTCTTTGCCAAATAATTGAACCACTACCGACCCCTCACCATTTAAGGGTGTAGCCATCTGCCACGTGCGATCGTTGTCATAAAGCAATGCCTGAGCACTGATCATCTCGGTCCAGGCAAGCGCCGGCCCTTGCTCCCAAGCTAGGCGACGAAACACGCCATCTGTCACACCGGCCATAGGCCCTACCACCACATGATTTGTTAAGATCAGCTGGTTAAATTCCAATGGCTCACCCTCCTATGCGCAAAAAGCCCCCTGAAGGGGGCTTGGCCATTTACTTCTTCTTTATTCATGGGCTCGGGTGTTGCGTTCATAGATCAACCGCAGGCCAATTAAGGTAAGATCTAGATCAACTTTGTCGATGGTCTCTGACTGCGCAGCCACCAGCTGTGCTAGACCACCGGTCGCAATAGCAATAGCCTCAGCCTCGAGTTCTGTACGAATCCGACGCACTAAGGCATCCACCTGCCCGGCAAAACCATAAACAATACCGGCCTGCATACTGGCCACTGTGTTCTTGCCAATAGCCCTCCCTGGATCAATCAAATCAATACGGGGCAATTTTGCCGCCTTCTTAAACAGCGCCTCTGTAGCCGTAGTAATACCCGGAGCAATAGAACCACCCAGATATCCACCCTCGGCAGACACCACATCAAAAGTGGTAGCTGTGCCAAAGTCGACTATGATACACGGTCCGCCATAAAGGTGATGGGCTGCAGCCGCATTGACAACTCGGTCAGCTCCTACTTCCCACGGGTTATCATAAAATATAGTTATGCCGGTATCCATTCCCGGACGGACCATAATCGGCTCCAGATCAAAATACCGACGGCAAAGCTTCTCGAAAATACAATTTAAAGGTGGTACCACCGAAGCTATGATTACTCCTTCAACATCGTTAGGATCTAGTGCCGAAATGGTAAATAATTGATACAAAAACAAACCGTATTCATCTTCAGTTTTAGATCGGTCCGTACCAAGACGCCACCTGGTCAAAATTTTCGATCCAGACAGAACTCCAGCAGTCACATGGGTGTTCCCAACATCCAAAGCCAATAGCAGTGCCATGGTTGCCTCCTATTATTTGCCGGCTTTTGAGCGAGCTTTGTTTTCAAATCGTTCGGTGCTAACAATAAAACGCTCGTGGCTACCTTCGCCTATTTTCTCGTGATCATCATGTGCTTCCACAGTAAAAACCAACCGGCGGCCATCAACTTCGCTCAAAGTTGCCTTAGCACTAACTTTCATGCCTACAGGAGTGGCCGCTAGATGACAGATATCTACACGTGTCCCCACTGTGGTCCAGCCTTCAGGCAAACCAGGCTGCACCGTATCCTTAGCCGCCCCTTCCATTAAAGCCACCAGCATAGGAGTGGCCAGCACATCTACACCCCCGCTACCTAAGCTACGAGCGGTATGCTCCGGTTGAACTTCCGCTACCATTTCCCCGGTAAGTCCAACTTCAAGGTCGAACTTCACAATCCTCTCTCCTTTCAGGCTTGCTGCGGCGCAGGCGGAAACGAGATTCTAAGTTCGGCCATTTTTGACTGTTGTTTTGGTTGTTCTTTGTTCTCTGTAGCTACAGCTTCTTCGGAATCATTTTCCATTAGAGCTGTAAATTCTTCCGCTTCCAGTGTTTCCTTTTCCAGTAAAACAGCTGCCACCTTATCTAAACGATCACGGTTCTCAGTTAATAAATCGGCTGCCTTATTATAGCAAACATCTACAAAGTGGCGGACTTCGCGATCAATAGCCGAAGCCACTTCTTCACTATAGTTACGGTCGCGAGCAATATCCCTACCTAAGAATACCTCCGACTGCTTGTGGCCAAAGGTAAGTGGACCCAGTTCCTCACTCATGCCATACTCTGTAATCATCTTGCGTATAACGCTGGTAGCTCGTTCCAAGTCATTTTGAGCCCCGGTACTAATTTCCTTCAGAGCTAATTCCTCTGCTACCCGACCGCCCAGCAATTGCGTTACTCGGTCGAACAACTCCGACCGCGTAAGATAATAACGATCTTCTTTCGGGAGACTTAACGTGTAGCCGCCTGCCCGGCCTCGTGGGATAATCGATACCTTATGCACCGGATCAGCATGGGGCAGCAAATAGCCCAGTACAGCATGGCCAGCTTCATGGTAAGCCACTAAACGTTTTTCCCGATCGGAAATTACTCGGCTTCGGCGCTCCGGACCGGCAATAACTCTGTCTATTGCTTCTTCCATCTCATCCATAGTAATGCGTCGTTTATTGCGACGAGCAGCCAAAATCGCTGCTTCGTTTAGCATATTAGACAAGTCTGCCCCGGTAAAACCAGGAGTTCTCCGTGCCAACACTGCTAAGTCCACATTTTTATCTAACGGCTTGTTCATAGCATGAACCTTTAAGATTGCCTCCCGGCCTCTGACGTCTGGCTGATCAAGAAGCACCTGGCGGTCGAACCGACCGGGTCTGAGCAACGCTGGGTCTAATACGTCTGGACGGTTGGTAGCCGCCAGAACAATGACACCCTCATTGACACCAAAGCCATCCATCTCCACCAGTAACTGGTTTAGAGTCTGCTCACGCTCGTCATGGCCGCCTCCAAGGCCGGCACCACGCTGACGGCCCACAGCGTCAATTTCATCGATAAACACCAAACAAGGAGAGTTCTTCTTCGCTTGCTCGAACAAGTCGCGCACGCGCGCGGCACCTACGCCGACAAACATCTCCACAAAATCCGAACCGCTGATGCTAAAGAACGGCACATCGGCTTCGCCGGCAACTGCTTTACCCAGCAAAGTCTTACCGGTACCTGGCGGCCCAACTAATAATACTCCCTTAGGAATTCGAGCCCCCAAGTCCAAAAACTTCTTCGGTTCTTTTAGAAACTGTACGATCTCTTCCAGTTCTTCTTTAGCTTCTTCACAACCGGCTACATCGGCAAAAGTAGTACGGGTTTTCTCGTCCATGTTATACATACGAGCTTTGCTACGACCAAAAGACATTACCCGGCTGCCCCCGCCCTGGGTCTGTTGCATAATAAACATCCAGACACCCACCAGCAGGATAATGGGCAACAAGGTAGAAAACAGCGTGGACCACCACGGTGGCCCCTGCACTGGCTTATAGTCAATCTCAACGTTGCGTTTCTCCAGCCTCTCTTCCAACCGAGCGGTATCGCCTAAAAAAGGCATACTAAAATTAGTGCCATCCTTGAGCACCCCATCCACTGTCGTGTTGGAAATTGTGACTGACGCTACCTCATCCTTCTCAAGCAAATTCAAAAACTGTGTGTAGTTTAACTCCTTTTCTTGAGGGGTTGAAGTAGAAAAATAATTAATAAGCGATAAAGCTACAATGATCAGCAGCAGATAGAGGCTCATGCTGCGAAAAACACGGTTCAAGTCAGGCCCTCCTCTCAAATCGGCCTTACATTACTTTTGAAACAGCTGAGCCGATACTAATTAATTGTAGCATATTTTAATATAGGGGGCAACAGAACAAACTTTACCACAGCTCACGGCTTAAGCACACCTATATAAGGTAAATTGCGGTATCGCTCGTCAAAGTCCAATCCATAACCTACCACAAAGTCGTCTGGGATCTGGAATCCGATGTACTTCACCGGTACCTCCACCAACCGACGAGAAGGCTTGTCTAATAAAGTGCAGATTCCTATACTGGCCGGCTTGCGGTTCTGTAAATGCCGGTATAGATAATCGAGGGTAAGTCCAGTATCAATAATATCCTCTACAATAAGCACATGCCTCCCCTCTATACTTTCGTCCAAATCTTTTAAAATCCGTACTACGCCGGAGGATTCTGTGGACGAACCATAGCTGGAAACCGCCATAAAGTCAAACGCTACCGGCAGCTTAATCTGTTGAGCCAACTCACTTAAGAAAATTACCGCGCCCTTTAGCACACCGATAAGAAGCAGCGATTGGCCAGCGTAGTCACGGGTAATTTCTGCGCCCATTTCCTGCACTCTTTGTTTTAATGTTGCCTCGTCTATTAAGATATCAGTTACGGTGCTCATGTGGATCAGCAATCTCCTTCCTCGCCTTTTCTGATGGGCCTTTTTACTTGAATAAAGAGTGTTTCTTTGGTTTTAGCCTTCACGATAAAACGGTCATCTACTCTTAATCCGGCCACCCAAACGATGTCCTTTGGGCTGGTGATAAGAAGTACCTTATCCCGTTCGTGACGAGGGATCTTGCAGTCGATAAAAAAGTCGCTTAGTTTTTTTCGACCGCCTACCCCCTGCGGATAAAACCAGTCCCCTGGCCGACGATTACGAGCATAAAGTTTGCACCCAGACTCATGGTAATCAAGAATGCCGGCAGCGACTATAGAATCCGAAGAATCCGTTACCGGTTCCTGCCCTATAGCCGTATACACATTCAAACCCAACTCCGGAACAACTGTTACCCCCGGAACCGTCAATGGATAGCAGAAAGCCGGGATCGACTCTCTAACATGCTTACCTATTGTCAACCGGATCTCCTTATAAGTGCGTTCTGCCCACACATCCCGTGGCAAATTAAGCACCTTGCCCACCGGTGCAGCCGCCAATGTTAACAAGGACTCTGTGTGTTCGAAATCCAAGTTACGTTCATCCCCTGCTATCTGAGCAAAAGCCTGACGCAGCACTCGTCGTTTAAGAGCCAAGGGAAGCCGTCTTAATTGTTCACAGTCCACAAGAACTCCGGCGTCTGTTAACTCTACCGCCTGTTGGTATATTTGGTCTGTTACCTGTGTCAAATAATCGTCCTCTTCTTGCCAGATAGCAGCTGACTGAGCTAAAACTTCCTTTATATTAGGGTTAGCTTCATCCCTCAACCAAGGAAGCAGCTGGTATCTAATCCGATTTCTAAGATAAGCTGGATCTATATTATAAGGATCATGCCGGGGAGTCAAGCCAAAGAATGCGCTATAAGCCTCTGTTTCCCTTCGCGTAACTTCCAGCAAAGGACGAATAATCCAGCAGTGCGCTGCCGATCTCCGAGGCCGAATACCGGCAATGCCCGCCAGTCCGGCACCCCGAATCAAATGAAGAAGCACTGTTTCCGCCTGATCATCACGGGTTTGACCCACAGCCACTTTGTTGGCACCCAGCTCCTGAGCCAACTCTTCATAGAACCGGTAACGAGCTACCCGTCCCGCCTGTTCCACCGTTAAACCTCGTTCCTCGATCAGCGCCGGCACATCGATATCCCGCCGAAAAAAGGGCACACCCAATCGAGCCGAAAGCTCCCGGACCCAGTTAGCATCAGCCTCGGCTTGATCACCCCGCATCATATGATTCAAGTGCGCTACATAAAGCTGCAAATTATATTCTGGTACCAGTTCCTTTAGTGCCAGCAGCATCGCCGTAGAATCAGCTCCGCCTGATACAGCCACAATTACCTTGTCCTTTGATTCCAGCAATTGATACCGCCGGCACGTAGCTCGCACCTTTTCTACAATATCATCCATTAATACCACACTCATTTCATCGCCGGCTTCCGTCACCTAAGCTTAATGCCACAGCCAGGTAGCCTTTCAAGAACATTATTCGCCCTGATTACTATTATTTCCTGCCAGGTTGCAACCTAACACTGTTTAGACAATCAAAAAATAACTCCGCGCTCGGAGTTAGGTGGCTAAACAATTTTTGCATGGTAAAACTCCCACGGCCTACACAGCCTCCACGCTTACCGCCAAAGCAGTCATATCATCGCGTACCCCACCGGCTCGCCTCTGGGCCAAATCCAAAATACTCAAAGCCAAATCTTCCGGATCCTCGGTACTTCGTTTGATATAGTTGAGTATCCAATCAATCCCAGCCGCACGCTCACCGCGGTATTCTAACACACCGTCACTAATCATAACCAGCATGTCTTTACTGCGCAGCTTTTTCCTAATCACAGCCGGTGCCACCACCGGCAAGATGCCCAGTGGTGGTGACCCAGGGTTGATCACAGTCACTGTGCGCCCGCGTCTTAAAAATGTAGGGCACGATCCCACCTTAACAAATTCCGCACTCGCCGTATACGGATCTAACAATGCCAAGTCCAACGTGGCAAAACATTCTTCAGTAGAACGTAGAGCCAAGACGGAATTTAGCGTCTGCAGCACCACATCCTGACCCAATCCCGCCGCCAACAAGCGTTCCACCAACCTTACTGCCGTCTGACTTTCCGCAGCTGCCTTGGGTCCGCTGCCCATACCATCACTTAAAATCAGTGCCTGACGCCCATCCGGAAGTTCTACCGCACTAAACGAGTCACCCGATACATCACCGGTTTCCTTAGGCCGGCTATAACCTGCAGCCGAAAAATGATAACTCGGTGCCGGTACTGCTTTAAGAATACAATCCCTTACAGCATCGTTTAACCGGCAGCTTTCTACGCTTACCTTCATGGGCTCCCCGATAACACGCCCAATAAGGGCCGTTAGTAATACACTGCACTCACGACCTCCAGGACACTGAAAACCACGGATCAAAACCTCTGGCTTTCCGCCCCAACCTTGCCATGTTTCCACTGACTCAGCCATTAAATTATGCCGAGCTAACTCTTCGCGAATAGCAGCTGTTACATCTGCCAAGGTGCAAACATCAATTTTCAATTCGCCCGCCAAATTGTCCATCACTTCTGCCATGCCCGCCAGTTGCGCCGCCACCACTTCACGCTCATCATCCAGACGCTGCTTCCAGTGCATGTTGATACGATATGTATCAAATAAATGATTAATAGTACTGAGTAACTCCGGTAGCCGTTGGCATTGTCGCCGTATTCCCGGCGGAATATCATCCCTTACCAAACCACCATGGCTTTCAGCCAGAGCTAACAATTCAAAGGTGTTCTTATAGGTCTTAAAAAACTCATTCTCCCAACAAGAGCTATATAAGCGACAGTTTTCGCATACCCGTGCCGTCAAGGCAGCCAGCAAACTATTGAGCCTATCCTCATCTTTAGTTCGAGCAGTGGCTACAACCTCCTGAAACGATGTTGCCAACTCGCGCATCACCGATCCTACCTCGCCTAGGCGCCCACTGGCTGCTTGACGAAGCCGTCCCTCATAATCTTCCTGGCGCCCTTGTTGCTCCCTGGTACCGGGAACTAAACTGGCTAGCTCCCGCACCCACCCACCGGGCGTAAGCGCGAACAACACCAGTGCCACAGCCGGAGACAGCAAGTGTCCCCAGGTGAGTTTATCAGGTAATAAGTAAAGAGACAAAGCCAGCTCCCCTAATACATAGCCCAGAGCCGCTCCCGGCTTTCCTGTCTCGCGAAGAAGCCCGGCTAATAACCCCGCGAAACCAAGAATACTTATCTGTTCTGCCATCGCCGTACCACTAACCACCCCAACCGTAGCCACCAGCACCCCCACCGCTGCTCCCACAGTACCACCGCCGGCCAGTGCCAGCAACACTCCTAGATATCTCCCCAGAATATCGCCCAAAGCGAGGAGTTCTCCCGAAAAACCTGCCGTGCCTGCCAAGGCCACAGCCACCACTAAACCTAAAGACATAAGCTGCTCATTGCTAAAAACTGTACCTGGCTTATAATCCAGTGCCGGCGGTAAACCATGAGCAAAAATCATACTGCTCACCGCTGCCAGTATTACTTCAAATGCTACTAAACCCAAATCATACCATGTACCCCGGCTAGCCCAAGTTGTCAGTCCCCTCACCAGAAGCAACACCACTGCCAAAGTCAAGGCTCTTCTCACCGGTGCAGTCCACCGCGTTCCGGCCCTAGCATGGCCAAAAACCAATATCGCTAATACTATCGCATAAGGTAAAGCCTGTCTAAACCCAATAGCAGTAACCAACCCCGCCATTATCGCTCCTGCACCTACCCCGGCACTAACCTTGGATTTAGGTAGCAACGCAGCAAACAACGCCGGCCCAAACGGAACCAGCCCCTGCAGGAGATTAGCCCGTCCCACTAAAAAACAGCCCAAGACAAAAATAAGACTGCCTTTCTTACCTTGCGCCAAATCTACCTCCGGGCTCCAGTATTTTCTCACCGGACGCACAGGGTATGGGCACAAGCGTTTAAATGTCTCTTTGTCCACAGACACCGAGCACAACCCCCTTGCCTTTCCCCCTAGTAAGATGGAAATACGGGCAAGATTAATTGTAGCACGGTCCTATGGAAAAACTTGTCATTTCGTCTGGGTATCCACTATAACGTCTTTATTAATTTCGTAAAGAGCATATCTTTCATGCTCACTTTCCCAGCTACCTTGTACCCAATCTTTTTGTATAATCGATAAGCGCCTATATTGCCATGCTCCACTAACAATGACGCTTTGCTAAATCCTTTCTTTCTCGCCTTCTCTTGAACATGTTTAATCAAAGCTGTACCTAAACCTTGTCCTCTGAACTTTGGATCCACAGCCAGCGCGTCTAAATAATACTCGTCTTCTTCCGCTTCCTTTGCTTGTAACAAAGGAAGTACGTTTTTTTGTATTGCCTTAGGAGTCCCGTCATGGTATCGGCGCAAAAAACCAAAAGTAGGTTTATTAGCGGCCTCCAAAACCTTTCCTGAATAAGAGACCGCTATTCCACCTATAACGCCATTCACCTCGACCACATCAATAAAAGTGTGGCCTACGCGCGTACCCTCGCGCTTTATCAAATTAGCAAGCAGGTCTCGTACCTTACGCTTGTCCTGTGAGTTAGCCAGTTCATCGGCAATATCGCCCACTGCTTCATGAACCAATGGTGCTATTTCTTGTGCTTCGTTTTGATAGGCTTGTCTGATCTCCAATGATATTCCTCCGTATTATTGTACTAACGTTAGTTAGTATAACATACATTTCCTACCCCTCCAGTTATAGATTAGGCAATGTAGCGAAAGCTTAACTGCTGCCTACCAAAACCTGCTATCGTAAAACAAGCACTTAGTCCAGGACGAAGGCGCCTGCCAACACGGGCTTACCGGCAATAATTGCGGTAGGTAGTTCTCTTTATTTGACTCCTTCAACTAGATATCATTGCTAATCTGATTTGCCATAGTAACTACAGCGCCAAGTAGCACATCGGCGCCCTTTTTCAAATCAGCGTAAGCGGTCCATTCTTCCGGACAGTGGCTGCGGCCGTCTTTGCTAGGTACGAAAATCAGGGCAGCATCAGTCAGGGTAGCCATGACTTGGGTGTCGTGACCGGCACCGCTCACCATGGTACGGGTACTGATCCCCCGGTCCTTGGCTTCTTTGGCAATAAGGTCTCGTAAATGTGACGGGAGACTTACCGGCTCAACATTCATTTTATCGGTGATAGCATAAGTTAATCCTTCCGGTTTACAAGCTGCCTGCACTGCTTTCTTGAGCTTGGCGGCCAATGAATCTAGGGCTGTTTGCTCGTGGGATCTCAGATCCACAGAAAAACGCACCTGGCCAGGAACAATGTTGCCTGCGCCTGGGAGTACTTCCAGTCTGCCCACAGTACCTACAGCGCCGCCGCCCACATCGAGCGCGATTTGTCTTACTTGTTGCACTACCTGGCTGGCGGCGATCAAAGCATCGGCCCGCAGATTCATGGGGGTGGTGCCAGCATGATCCGGACGCCCGGTTATCTCTACTTCGTATTCCCGCATGCCCACAATGGCTTGTACCAGTCCCAGGTCAATGCCTTCTGATTCCAAGATGATCCCTTGTTCCACATGGAGTTCAAAGAAGGCTTTTAGTTCTTCCGGCCTTCGCTGCGCTGCTTTAATATCCGGATTCAAGCCAAAATCCACCATGGCCTTAGCCAATGACACACCTTGAGCATCATAACTTTCGGTTAACATTTCCTCTGTCACCATGCCGGCCATGGCCTGGCTGGCCAGCAATCCGCCGCCGAAACGCCCGCCTTCTTCTTCCACCATGGCAATAACCTCAATGGGATAGCGCGTGGTAATGTTTTCTTCTTTAAGTACACGGGCTATTTCCAGAGCCACCACCACTCCGGCTGTTCCGTCAAAAGCACCCCCGTGTTTAACTGAATCAAAATGGGAACCAACCAGCACTGCCGGTCCTTCTACTTCTCCCGGCCGGCGGCCAATCACGGTACCGGCTGCATCTTCGAAAATAGCCAATTCCGCCTGCTGCATCTGTTCTTTGATATAGCTCCTGGCTGCTCGATCCTCCAGCGTGTAAGAAAATCGGGTTACTCCTTTGCCCGGTGTAGCTGTAAACTGAGCCAGTTTCTCAATATCGTGCTTAATGCGCTGAACATTGGTCTCCATATTAGCATCGCCCCCAATAACTATCTTCTTTGTAATCTTATCAAAAATATCTTGGTTACTCTATGAAATTTTGGCTTACCCGGAATGTTTTGTCGAATATTTAATTAGTGTTTATTTTTGGTCTTTGAAGGAGTTTTGGTAATAGACGTCAAAATTAGTATTGGTATATGTAAATATTTTACACTTACCTGTCCTAATCGGCCTACTATTATGTTGGAGGTGATGGCCTATAGAATCTAATACCAGTATAGTGGCAAGACTGACATAATAGGAGGGAATAAGATTGTTAGATGCATTGTTGGCTATCAGTGATTTCCTCTGGGGTTGGCCACTTATTATCATTATTATTTTTGTATCGGTGACGTTCTCTTTTAGGTTACGGTTTATTCAATTTGCCAAACTGGGCTGGATTCTTAAAAACACCCTGCTGAAGATCTTTGAACGTAAGAGCGAAGGCGAGGGTAACTTAACTCCGTTCCAGGCGGCTGCCACTGCCTTGTCGGCCACTATTGGTGTAGGTAACATTGCCGGGGTTGGTATGGCCATTAGTATTGGCGGACCTGGTGCTGTGTTTTGGATGTGGGTGGTAGCGTTTTTCTCCATGATAAATAAATATGCTGAGATAGTGTTGGGCTTAATTTACCGGCAAAAGGATCCTGAAACCGGTATTTACCGCGGTGGCGGTATGTACTATATCATCAACGGACTGGGACCACAGTGGAAATGGTTGGCCTTTGTATTTGCAATCATGTTTTCATTTATGTTCTTTGTTTTTGGTTTTGTCCAGTCCAACACATTGGCTCTTACATTGGAAAGTTCTTTTGGTATCCCCGTCCTTACAGGCGGAATAATCATTGCCGTTGCTGCCGGTATCGTTATTATCGGTGGCATTAAGCGTATTGGCGAAGTAGCTGAGCGAGTCGTTCCGATCATGGCTGTTCTTTATGCGTTTGGGGCTTTAATCATCATTGCCATGAATATCAGTCGGATACCGGAAGTGCTGGGTTGCATTTTCCGCGAAGCCTTCACCGGTTCAGCCGCTGCCGGCGGTTTTGCCGGATCTGCTGCCATGCTGGCCATGCGACAAGGATTTGCCCGTGGTATCTTTTCTAATGAAGGCGGAATGGGATCAGCTCCGGCCGCCCACGCTACAGCTACTGTAACTCACCCGGTGCAACAAGGAATCTGGGGTGTGTTTGAAGTGTTCCTGGATACAATCGTAGTTTGTTCAGCCACAGCCCTGGTTATTATGTTCACTGGCGTCCTGCCGACAGGACTTCAAGGGGCTGAATTAACCAAGTTGGCATTTACCACCGGTCTGTCAGGCTTTGGCAGTGCCATTGTTACGATCTCTCTGATTTTGTTTGCCTATACCACTGCCCTTACCAATGAATTTTACTGCGAAACCGGTATCTCTTACGCCCTTGGTAACAAAGCTGCTGTTGCAATCCGTTACTTATATATTCTTGGTTTGGTTTACGGCGCTGTGGGCGGGTTGCAACATATCTGGGGCCTGGCTGACTTCTTTATGGCCATCGTCGTAATTATTAACTTGCTAGTAGTCTTTGCTTTACGTGATAAAGTCTGGGAAGCCACCTATGATTACTTCTGGCGTTCACCAGATAAACCAAAGTCCTTTAAGTGGACCGGCACCTTTGTACAATAGACTTTAGTGAAATATTAGCAATGTACTAAGCAAGAAGCGTACGTAACAGAGTCTGCCCCATGAATAGGAGCAGACTCTGTTTTTGATTGCTTTTAACCTACAGTCCTTTTACCTTGTACATCATTTCCTCATTGTAACTGGTAACAACCCGCATGTAGTCATTAAATTGGGCATTTACTTCATCATTACCGGTGTCTACTAACAACGGTTGGCCTCTTAAAGATACGATCTTATTTTTGGTTGCGATGATGCGGATGTTCTCTTTTCCGACTTTTTCTATAACCTTACCACTAATTTGCTGATTGCCCCGACCGAAAATATAGCCTTGGCCGCCGATGACAGTTACGATAATTTTGGCTTGTTGGCTGTCCAGGTATTTTAGAATCTCTTGTTCGCTTTGTGGCGTTAGCAGCAGATTCACTCCGAGATTAAACATTCGCCTCCACTTTCTTCTGTAAGTAGTTGTTGTTAAGCACCGAAATCTCCGCTACTTCTTTGAGGCCATCGGCACCCAGCATCATGATCCAGGAATAGGATTTTACAATAACCGGTGCTACACCGAAGAATCCCCCTACCTTGCTGCTAGTGTCGGTCCGATCGTAATTTAAATAATACCTGCCGTCAGCAAACTCCACCGTTGGTACCGATAAAAACTTTGCCAACTTATCTCTTACGCTCAAAGCCCCGCATCCGGGACCGGAACAGCCGTGGGGAGTGGAAAAGGTTTTGTACACGTTGAAATGACACATGTCAAAACCCGCTTCTCTGGCCCGGGCTTAGCATCCGCAAAGAGGGGTTCATATTGAACACAACTTGACTAGCCTGGCTAAAATCGGTAGTATTGGGAATAAGAACAATTGTAGAAAGAGGGCGTTATCATGGCATATGTTCCGACACGTAAGGATGCTTGGGAACTACTAAATAAGTATAACAAGGATAAGAGCCTGATTCGCCATGCATTGGCAGTGGAAGCGGTGATGCGCCATTTTGCTGAGGTATTAGAGGAACCGGACGTGGAAAAATGGAGCATTATCGGCCTGGCTCATGATATTGATTATGAAATGTACCCAGACGAGCACTGCCAAAAAGCCCCTGAAATATTGCGCGAACATAACTGGCCGGAAGATTATATACGGGCAATAGTAAGCCACGGCTGGGGTATTTGCTCCGATGTTGAACCGGTAGAACGTATGGAAAAGGTATTATACACCATCGACGAACTCACCGGCCTGATTTTTGCTACGGCTCTAATGCGCCCCAGTAAGAGCATTCTGGATCTAAAGCCTAAGTCAGTAAAAAAGAAATGGAAGCAAAAGAGCTTTGCTGCCGGTGTTAATAGGGAAGTAGTGGCAAAAGGCGCCGAAATGCTGGATCTAGATCTAAATTTTATCGTTGCAGAAACCATCAAAGGCATGCAACAAGTAGCAGAAGAAATTGGCCTCAAAGGGGATCTGTAATTTACCGGAACTTGTTAGCCAATGGTGCTAAATAATGCTTTTGTCAGCTAACACTCAATATTATTTGGAAGTCCTCTGGCTTGCTCGTCCCTAGCTAGGGGACTTCTTGATTGATAGTTGTTAGCAAATTGTTTGCGGTGACAGGATAATATGTTATTATGGGGCTACAAGTAAGACATTGAACGAACTTTACCGATTTCAGGAGGCACAACCATGCGACTAGGCGCAATCCAAATGTTTGTTGCTGACAAGCTAGAAGTTAATCTTGATACTATCCTACGAATTATGACTGAGGCCGCCTACAAAAATGTAGATTTATTGACTTTCCCAGAAATGAGCCTTACTGGCTATAATCCTGATGTCCTAAACAAGTCCGATATTCAAGAAGAAACCACTAGAGCACTGGATCAGATTGCCCTTAGGGCAGCTGACCTTGATTTGGGCGTAATTGTCGGCCATGCTCATTGGACAAACGACGATCAACTGCTGAATGCGGCTACCGTGCTATTGCCAGACAAAACCAGGCATACATACTACAAGACCTACGTTACGGAAGCCGAAGCCGAATACTTCAACTCCGGAACCGAACCGTTGGCGTTTACATACAACGGTCACCGGTTCGGAGTTATTATCTGCCGCGACCAAAATTATCCTGAGCTAGCCCGTCGGACCTGCCGTAATGGGGTAGCTGCACTCTTTATCCTTTCAGCTCACTACTACCATCCGCATGAAGCACGCTGGAAAATAGACAAAAACAAGGCCTTGCCCATTGCCCGCGCCGTAGAAAACAAAGTCCATGTTCTTATGGCCAATACTGTAGGCAGTCATATTGGCTTAATAAGCTTAGGAAACAGCTTAATTGCAGATCCGAAAGGCGTTTTGGTCGCCTTGGCCGATGAAGCCTCGGAAGTCATTTTAACTTGTGATTTTCCGGAATCACTACCGAAGCCGGGTACCAACTAACAGACGGCCACAAAGGGCCGCCCCTACGAACAGATATGGGAATTACTAAAAGGAGGTTTTCCACTAATGAGTAATCTGCAAGAAGTTAATCTTACCGATGTAGCTCCGAAGATAGTCACTCAACTGGGTCAAGGCGGTGCTTTTTTAACGGTGGCTCAGAACGATAAAGTTAACACTATGACTGTAGGCTGGGCTACACTGGGTCGCATGTGGAACAAACCAATTTGCGTAGTACCGGTACGGTTC
>DUNI01000195.1 GCA_012839445.1 Bacillota bacterium | reverse complement strand
TTTCCTCCTTTTATGCTGCGCGCTGCTTCTGTCAGTCCACAGCGCAAGGCCCCCGGAAAGGTCCGGCCCTATGCTATCACAGCACTGTCTATATTAGTGAACACTCTCTCTTTCATGTTCTGTCCGTCTACAGCTGTAATTACCGTGCGGTTGGGGATGTTTACCACCAGCGCCAACTCTCCCACCAACACCAGCGAATCACGACCTCCTTTTTCTGCAACCTTATCTACCGCTTTCAGTACTCGGCTCCAGGTTTCTGCAGTTATGGAAATTTGACGCTTAGAGAGTCGCTGCTCAGCATGGCGTGAAACTTGTAGTCCCTTCGCTTGCGCCAAATAGGCGGCAAAATCTTTCTCTTCTTTTTGACTGGTTTTGCCACCAGGTTTGGTGGAAGTCGTGGGATGTGTTATTGGCTTTAGGATAGGTGGTGGCAAGAATACCTTGTTGTCTGTCATGCTACTCATCCTCAACATTAGTTTCAGTTGTGACTACTTTCAGCTCCTGAATATAGCCCAGATCATACGCCTGACCTTCAACTACAATTTGTGGTCTTCCCCCATGCCAACGAACCCCTTTTACTATCCCTGTCACTTCGCCGTCCTCTGTAGCCAATGTAACTTGGCAACCTAGCATATTTACAGCTGCTTGATCGGCACTTTGCCAGAGCAAAGCCCGTTCCAAATCTGCTATGGTACCTAAGTCACGGGACAGATTATTAACTCCCTCTAAGGTGCTAAATTGCGCTAACTGGGCAATAAACTCTCTTTCCTTAATAGGTTCCATAGGATCTTGAAACCTAAGCTGTGTTACAAGAAGCTGCAGAAAATCGTCTTTGCCCAGTTCTTGGGTGTGAGAGACTTGCCCAGAACTTTTATTATCTTGGCTTTGCATCCATACCTTGTTGACCTGCATCTTCTTCACCTCCTACGCCAAGAGATCCAAAGTGCCATGTCCTCGTGCACTCCACCTATCAGGTTCCCGGTGTGAAACTGGATTTGGCTGTCCGGTACCGGAAAACGTCTGACCCTGGCTGGCAGTAAATCCATCCTGCCGACCCGAAAACTGCTGGTTTCCAGTGCTCCATTGGCCCATAAACACACCTAGTTCTTCTACCTGGATTCCCTGTTGAACCAAGCTTGTCTTGAGTTCGGCCATGTTCATCTGTAGTACTCCACGAGCCTCCTCGTTCTCCACCTCAAAGCGAGCACTCACAACGCCCGTTCGATGCAGAAGCGTCAGGTGAACCCGGCCCAAGCTAGGCGGATCGAGTCTTAGTGTTATCTCCTGCCGTCCACTCTCCTTTTGGCGTCCTGCTTGCTCCAGTGCCTGCCGGAACAGACGACTTGCTTCATTCACAGAAAGCCCTGGTTTATCTTGAATCCCATTTTCTCCAGCAACAAATGGAAGTGAAACAGAAAGTGACGCTACTGGCTCTTCAGACTGATCACTTTTAACAGTGGCTCTGGTTTCGGGAATTGTTTCAGGATAATCTTCTGGTTTCATCCATCTTTCCATTGAAATCGAATGCTCTACTTGGTTAACAAAAGGCATTGTCTTTGATTCCAGCAGTTGCGGATGTTCTTTCTTGGAAACAGGTTCTAACACCGTCTCCTCCGGCAATCTGCCCTTGACCGGCAAGCTTTCTGTTGGACAATGAAAAGCAGCCTTCTCATTTGTACTACCTTCCGTTTTCATTACCGTAGTTGGTACCTCGCTAGGTATCGCCTCCAGCGCAGTCTCCGCTGCCACCCCCTGTCTTACAAAAGCTTCTGTGTTGGCGGGTAAATTGTCCTCCTCTAAAGCCAAAGCTTCCTCTAGCTCTGCTTCTACCCTAACACCCCTGGCCAATGGTGTCATGCCCGTAATAAGATTAGGTCTAACATCTTCAGTACTAGGCAGAGTCACCTGCTCTTCAGCTTGCTCACCCATTGCCAGTTGCTCCTCTGCCTCTGGTGGAAAAGCGACTAATGGCAGCCCAGCCCCAGAGAGTGCACCTGCCAAAAGAACAGCAAAGGCATCAGTCATTGAATCTTGTTCTGATGGATCTTTCTGGCTACCGGTCTCTAATACGGTCTGTAAACTAACCCCTGCCATGTTAGTAGTCAAGACCTCTGTCATTTTCTCACCCCCTTTCACAGCATAGACTTGTTTATTCCCTTCTCACCCAGATCCGAGTGAGTTCAGAAGCTTTATCACTGCTCAGTGAGGCCAAAATGGCTGCTGCCTGGTCTTTCTTCAACCTTTCTAAAATAGACAGCACTTCCTCATCGGGCATTTTTTCCAAAATATTAGCTGCTGCCTGCGGATCCATTTTGCCATAGACAGAAGCCATGGAAGTAATGTTCTCTTGCTGTAAAGCTATCTTGTCCAACTCACTTCTAAGACCCTGGATCTCACTTTCCAGAGATGCAATCTGGGCATCTTTGTCTTGTAACCGACTTGATAACTGAGCTAGATCGGCTGTTAAAACAGCTTTCTCCTGCTGCAAATTTTCTAGCTCAGTTTGTTCTTGGTCCTCTGCAGGGGACCGGCTCCACGGCAAACTCATACCTAAAGAAGGCATCTGTACAATGCCCAAAAAGTTCAACAGTAAGAACACCAGTACAGCCACAAAAAGAACAATGAGCAATATCCATAGCCACATGATCCACCGCCTTGGCTTGGGTCGGTTGGGATGCATTGACATCACTTTAGCCACCTCTTATCCTCCTTTGGTGTTTGAGGTGGGAAGTGGAAGCAACCTCGTCTAACTGTTTTAGTTCTTTACGCTGTGCCTCCTGAATAAATTCTGCCCAACTTTTCTCCTCTAAGCGACTCAAGACTCGTCGCTGAGCTCGACGCTGAACAAACTCTCCCTGTGCCCTTTCAAAGGCTGAATTGGCCTCTTGAACTCTGGTCTTCTGCTGTTCATGATCGTCTTTACCCATTTGAGCCAGCATGAAGTGCTCTTGCATCCATTGTGCTTCTTTTTGGCCAGAAGCTGTAAGTCTTGTCCAGGCTGCGTAAAAATGAGCCTTCTTTTGGCTCAGAAGCTGTTCCTCCCGCTTACAAGCAGTCACAGCAGCAGCCAGCTTTAGCTTGGCCTGATCCTCCCATATTTTTTTTACCTGTAGCACGCGGGCTAAGCGAAAGCGAAACTTCATGCACTTACTCCTCCCCTGTCTCCCCTAACGCCTGAGCTAATAGGTGCCGTGTTTCAGCCATGGAAAAAGTCTCATTCACGTCCTGTTTAAGAAAAGTCCGTAGCGGACCAATAAGTGATCGCGCCCGATCAATACTCGGGTTGCTGCCGGCAACATACGCACCTACATTAATCAGATCCTCTGCTTCTTGATACACTGCCAGCACCTCTCGCGCTTTCTGGCTCAACTGAAGCTGTGACTCTTTTACCACGTCAGGCATCACTCGGCTCACACTTTGCAAAACATCTACTGCCGGATAATGGTTTAAGCTAGCCAAACGTCTAGTGAGTACAATGTGCCCATCGAGAATACTGCGGGTTGCATCAGCAATAGGATCCATAAGGTCGTCACCATCTACAAGAACCGTAAACAAACCTGTTATGGTGCCATATTCAGCTGCACCTGCCCGCTCCAGCAATTGAGGTAACAAAGCAAATACAGAGGGAGTGTAGCCTTTGGTAGTTGGCGGCTCACCGGTAGCTAATCCAATTTCCCGCTGAGCCATAGCAAAACGGGTTATGGAATCCATCATAAAAAGCACATCTAACCCTTGGTCGCGGAAATACTCGGCAATACTTAAGGCTACGAACGCCCCCTTTACCCTAATCAGCGGTGGTTGGTCAGATGTAGCCACTACTAACACCGTGCGTGCCAACCCTTCACTCCCAAGTGACTCTTCCAGAAACTCCCTTACCTCTCGTCCACGCTCGCCAATCAAAGCTACCACGTTAATATCAGCGGCAGTATTCTTGGCAATCATCCCCAGCATGGTGCTCTTGCCAACACCACTGCCGGCAAAAATGCCTAAACGCTGGCCCTTTCCACAAGTAAGGAGACCATCCACCACTTTTATTCCCAGTTCCAACGGCTCGGTAATACGCTGTCGGCGCAACGGATGCGGTGCCTGAGCTTTCAACGAATAGGTAGTTCCGCCAGTAAGAGGCGGCCCTTCATCCATGGGGTAACCCAACCCGTCAAGAACCCTTCCTTTAAGCTCAGGCCCCACCCTTACTGTAAGGGGCATACCCGTAGACACAACTCTTGTTCCAGGTGCAATGCCGGCTAGATCTCCAATAGGCATCAAGAGTAAATGACGATCACGAAATCCAACCACCTCTGCTTGAGTATAGCCACCAGCAGCTGACGTCAATAGGCATATCTCGCCCACTTCCGCCGGCGGTCCTTGAGATTCTAGGGTAAAACCCACTAGACGTGATACGCGCCCCCAGGTTTGAATTGGATCTATAGTCTTGAGTCGCTCCTGATAAACCTTAAGATCCGGTTTCGGGCACAGCATAAACATCCTCCCCTAGAAGATGGGTTCGACACACCTCTAATTGAGACTGTAGACGAGCATCAACAGTTCCTACCTTAGAAGATAGCATAAACTCTCCTGGAGGCACATTGGCGCTTTCCATCACCTGAAACGGCCGGTCAGGCATAGCTTCTTGAAGTAGATTCTGTTTTTTAGTCCACTTTGAACCTTCCCCCGGCGCAACCTCCAGCACAACTGCTTCACCCTCAGGTAATTTATCAGCAGCAGCTGTAAGCAATTCCGCTACTGCCTCCGGTGATCTGGTCACCTCACGGTGCAAAATCCGCTCGGCGAGAGCAAAAGCTAGCTGTAACGCCTGCGGTTCTACCTGGGCCAGCAGTCTATTCTTTTCCTCTTGGGCTTCGACTACAAGCGCCTTAGCCTCTTTGATCAATTGCTGGGCCTCTTCTTGAGCAGCATTATAGCCTGCTTGATAACCTTCTTGGCGGCCTTGATCTTGGGCCTCCTCTTTTAGCTTAGCAGCCTGCTTGCGCGCGTGGTTAATAATATCTGTGGACCGCTTTCTT
Organism: Bacillota bacterium; assembly: GCA_012839445.1. Lineage (GTDB taxonomy): Bacteria > Bacillota > DTU030 > DUMP01 > DUMP01 > DUNI01. The sequence continues at coordinate 12,859 of DUNI01000195.1, read as the reverse complement.
GCCGCTCGTTCCAATTCCGCAATTCTAAGTTTAGCAGTCGCCAGCATATTGGCTTCCATAATTTCTGCCAGCTCTTGGCGACACCGTTCACAAAGCTGTTCTTTTGTGTCTACCTCATCTTCCTCCGAAGATAGTTTTGTTTCTCGCTCTGTCATTGCTGGCGCAGCAACCAAGGCTACGTGCGGACTAATGGGGGGATTCTTCCATACTCTAGACAATGACCTCATCCTCCCCGCCCCTGGCGATCACGATTTCTCCACTGTCTTCCAGCTTACGGATAATGTTCACAATCTTCTGTTGTGCTTCCTCAACATCACGCAACCTCACCGGTCCCAGATATCCAATCTCTTCCTGTAAGGTCTCCGCTGCTCGTTTGGACATATTCTTAAAGATCTTGCGCTTAACTTCTTCACTAGCTACCTTTAACGCCAAGGGTAAGTCGTGGTTTAGATCTACTTCGCGCAACACCCGCATAACAGCACGGTCATCCAATTGCACAATATCTTCGAACGTAAACAGACGGCGCTTTATCTCTTCAGCTAGCTCTGGCTCCTGCCGGGACAACGCTTCTAGTATAGTTTTTTCAGTACCGCGATCCACAGCATTAAGTACACTTACCACCGACTCAATACCACCTGCTTGGGTGTATTCTTGGCTTGCCGTGGCAGCCAGCTTTCGTTCTAGCACTTGTTCCACTTGCTGGATTATATCCGGAGACGTACTATCCATGAGAGCCATGCGCTTGGCTACTTCAATCTGCTTCTCTGCTGGCAGAGAAGACATAATCTGTGCTGCTTGATCTGGATGTAAATAAGCTATAACTAATGCAATAGTCTGTGGGTGCTCATTTTGAATAAAGTTAAAAAGCTGGAGAGGGTCAGCATTACGAGCAAAATCAAACGGGCGCACCTGAAGGGAAGCTGTTAATCTATTAATAATATCCAAAGCTCTCTGTGTTCCCAACGCCCGCTCCAGCATCTCATGGGCGTATTCAATGCCGCCTTGAGCAATATATTCTTTGGCTATGCACAGCTGATGAAATTCTCTTAAAACACTGTCAGCCACATCTGGTTCTACCCGACGCAAACTGGCAATTTCCAAGGTTAGCTCTTCTATTTGATCTTCCCGTAAGTGCTTTAGCACTTGAGCGGAAAGCTCGGGACCAAGAGATATTAGGAGAATAGCGGCCTTTTGTATACCGCTTAGGCTTTGGCGCACATGAATCACCGCTTTCTCACTCACTTATCCAGGTAGCCAGCAGTTGGGCCAACTCTTCAGGCCGCTGTCTTGCTAAACGCTCCACTTCTTTTCGAATACGATCACGTTCAAGTACTTCCGGATCCTCCTCCTTGGTAGCCGCAACTTCTTGGGCGGCTATTTCTGCCGTTGGCAACTCTTCCAAGGCAGCTATTTTTCGCCGGCGCCGTAGGAAGAAGAATGCCGCTAATGCTGCCACTGCAGCCACTACAATAAAATAAAACAATGGATGTTGTGTAATAGGAGTCCACATCTCAACCGGTTCAGCATCCGCTCTGCTAAACGGTAGTGACACTACACTGATTTGATCCGACCGATTCTCCGGACGAAGGCCAACCGCATGTGCTACCGCTGTCTGAATGGTATCAAGTTCCTGCTGAGAAAAACCACCGTCTCGGTTGGAGTTTACCAGAACAGATACTGACAGATGACGCACACTTCCTGGAGATACCACTAGATGCTCACGAGTTTGGTTAACTTCATAGTTCCTAGTTGTCTCCATCTCTTCGTAACTACCTTGAGTGCCTGCAGGGGTTTGATATGTAGGAGGTATATTAGGTGTTGTTCCCACAGTTCCCTCAACCGGGCTCTGTCCATCAAATGTCTTTTTTAACTCTTGAATACTACGCAAGATACCTTCGTCATCCACTACTGGCTGGAAAAACTCACTGGTGACTTCTCTTTGATCAAAATTTAGTTCAGCCCTCACCCTAGTTACCACCATACCAGAGCCTAGCACCTGTTCCAGCATGGTCTGGACATTACGTTGGATTTCTTTCTCCACTGAGCGCTGTAATTGTAACTGAGCAGCAGACAGTCCTGTAGACGTAACCTCTGGATCAATCAAATCAGAAAGCAACTGTCCGCTGGTGTCAACCACGGTAATGTTCTCCGGGGTTAGTCCTTCCACACTGTGCGATACCAAGTGCACAATAGCTCGTACTTGACCGGTGTCCAGCTGACCTACAGTATCCAGCACTACAGAAGCAGTGGGGGGCTGCATATCTTTGGAAAATAGCCGCTCCTCAGGAAGTACTAACTCCACTGTAGCCGACCTAACTCCATCCATCTGGGAAATGGTGCGCGAAAGCTCCCCTCTTAAAGCACGTATGTATTGCATGCGTCGCTCAAAATCCGTCACACCGAGTTTGGTTTGATCAAAGATCTCAAACCCAACAGAGCCTCCTTTAGGTAAGCCCTCCATAGCCAAACGATTGCGTAGCTCGTACACCTGGCTGCTTGGTACCAGAATGCTATCACCGTTATCCCCCAGCCGGTAACTAACCTTCATTTCCTGTAACCGTTCACCTATCTGTCCTGCATCGGCAGGCGTTAAATTTGCAAATAGCGTTTCGTAACTAGGTCGCGTAAGAAACACCAACGCAACCACCAGGGAAATTCCGAGCACAATACCTACAACCAATCGCAGTTTCAGTCCACGATTTGCGTTGCTCCAAAAATCTTTTAGTTTAGTGCCCAGCTCCCGTATCCGTAACTCCATGCCTGCCACCTCACAACATTATACCTGCATACGCATGATTTCCTGGTAGGCCTCAACTACTTTATTGCGTACAGTCTGCGTTAGTTCTAAAGCCAACTCCGCTTTTTGTGCCGCAAGCATCACCTGATGTAATTCAACGTCTTCACCTGCGAGTAAAAGGCGTGTCTTATCCTGAGCATCCAATTGCAGCCCATTGACTTCCTCTAACGCCTTGGCCAGGACACTGCGGAAACTACCGGGTCTTTCATTAGGCTCACCCGTACGCTTAAAAGCAGTATTGCTGGGCAAAGATGACAATGCCCCTATTTTATTCAACAACTGCTACCTCCTTCCTAGTTCAAGAGCTTTAACAGCCATGCTTTTGCTAGCGTTGAAAACAGCAGCGTTAGCTTCATACGAGCGACTAGCGGAAATCATGTCTACCATTTCGGTGACCATATTTACATTAGGATAACGGACGTAGCCTTCTACGTCGGCATCGGGATGGCCTGGTTGATATGCGCGCCTTAAAGGAGAAGGGTCCTCTGTTATTCTGGTCACATGCACCCCACATCCAGTAGAACCAGTACGTAGAGCACGGTTCATGTAGGAAGCAAAAGCAACTTCGTCTCGGGCAGCAAAAGTTACCAACTGTCGACGATAGGGCCCCCCTGAAGCGGTGCGAGTTGTCTCCGCATTCGCTATGTTGTTGGAGATAACGTCCAATCTCAATCTCTGGGCAGTAAGACCTGAGGCGGAAATGTTCAAGCTACTAAACAAAGTTAACGCCTCCCTTCACTAATTACCATTCGCAAGTTACGAAAATGCCCTCCTACCCGCTCAATCAAAGCATTATAATACAGCGAATTCTTGGCCAGCTCTGCTGTCTCTAGCTCAATATCCACATTGTTGCCATCGTTACGATGTGAAGTACCCATATGTACCGTAGTCGAAAGATCTTCGTTGGTTGACGGTAGCAAATGTCGTTCGTGTGTTCGCATTAAAGACAATTCTTTATCCTGATTCTTTGCCGCCTGAGTTAAGGTCTCCGGGAAAGTCACATCTCGACGCTTGTAGCCAGCCGTATCTACATTAGCAATATTGTTAGCAATGGTACGTTGCCTTTTCGCTGCCCAGTCCAAACCAAAGCCGAGTTCCGACACTATTTTCTCTGATATTATTTCCCGCACATTGCTCACCCCCACTTTCGTTTACACAAAACGCACCTTTAAGACACTATACGTGGGTATAAGACCGTTTTCGCTCTACTTATTCCTGTTTCAACATCTTCGCTTAAAATCCTCCTATCCAGTATTATTTTACCAGACCCTGGGTACTTAAGTCTTAAGAGTGTATACAAAAAGCCCTAGCGCGTAACCTTAGATCTAGGTATTGGGTGTAATCCTTAGTCATCCTCAACTGTGAGACTATCTTCGCGGGCTTATTACATTTTTAGAAAAAAGAACAACCGGTTAAAGATCTAGGTCCTTAACCGGTTGTAATATTATTAACATTATCGTCTTAGAAAGCAGCAGTTAGCTACTTTATTTTTTTCAGCTCGTCCAGTAAGCGATCGTTCAAAACCTTAATGTAGGTTCCTTTCATGCCCAATGACCGGGACTCGATAACACCGGCGCTTTCGAACTTGCGCAGTGCGTTAACAATAACCGAGCGGGTAATACCTACACGGTCAGCTACTTTACTGGCCACCAACAATCCCTCGGTGCCATCCAGTTCTTCAAAAATATGGACTACTGCTTCCAACTCTGAATAAGACAGAGTCCCCAGGGCAATTTGCACCGCTGCCTTCTTGCGTGCCTCTTCCTCGATTTCATCGCTCTTGGCCCGTAGGATCTCCATACCCACAACAGTAGCACCGTATTCAGCCAAAATCAGATCTTCTTCATTGAATGTCTGATCAAACTTGGCCACAATAAGCGAACCCAAACGTTCGCCGGATCCATTGATAGGAACAAAGCATAGTTCCTGCCGTGGGAACAAACAACCCATTTCACTGTCAAAGACACACTTACCCTCATCTTGCTTGAAGGTAGTGGTATCTAGAATCCTAAGCGTACGATCATTAAAACTGTCCGGAAACTTCTTGTTCTTGAGTACATCAGTCTCCATTACAGCGCAGCTGTAGCCCTCTTTCAAAGCATGGCCTAGGATCTTCCCACGCCGGCTCACCACATAAACATTGGCCCGGCTTAGCTCACTTAGCACCCGACAAATTTCATCAAAATCCACCGGATGTCCTGCTGATCTTTGCAGAAGGCGATTCAAACTGCGAGTTTTTTCTAACAATGTCATTCTTAACTCCTCCCCGTATTCCTACAAAATATACTGGCTAAGGTCATGATCTTTCACAATGCTACCTAACTGGTGTTTGACATAAGCTGCGTCCACCACCACTTCTTGGGGCCCTTTTTCGCCGGCAGTGAACGAAATCTCCTCCAAAACCTTTTCCAAAATGGTATGGAGTCGACGGGCACCGATGTTTTCCATCTCTTGATTTACATAAGTTGCCGTTTTAGCTATTTCATCTATAGCATCGTCTGTAAATTTGACTTTTATACCCTCAGTTTCTAAAAGAGCCGTATATTGCTTAATTATAGCATTTTCGGGCTGGGTGAGAATCTTCTTGAAGTCCTCCTCGGTTAACGACTTTAATTCTACTCGAATAGGAAACCGACCTTGGAGCTCAGGAATAAGATCTGACGGTTTGGAAACATGGAAAGCTCCAGCAGCAACAAACAACATGTGATCTGTTCTTACCGGCCCATATTTGGTCATTATAGTAGAACCTTCAACGATGGGCAGAATGTCACGCTGAACACCCTCCCGCGAAACATCAGGACCGGCACCGCTTTCCTGTCCGGCAATCTTGTCGATCTCATCAATAAACACTATTCCTAGTTGTTCGGCTCGTGCGATGCCTTCGGCCACTACCTCATCCATGTCTATTAGCTTTTGAGCTTCTTCCTGTATCAATAATCGACGACCGGCGGCCACCGTAACCCGTCTTTTCTTAACTCGTTTAGGCAGCATGCTGCCGAGCACTTCTTGAAGATTAATGCCCATCTCTTCCACACCGGCACCGGTAAAAACCTCTAACATCGGAGTACTGCTATCTTCTACTTCAATTTCTACTGGCTCATCTTCCATTTCACCTTTGACCAATCGCCGACGTATAGACTCACGACGTGCTCTTAGTTCTGTTAGTGCATCGTTATCAGCATCTTCTTTTTCCCAGTCAGTATCCTCTTTCAAACCAAATAACATTCCAAAAGGATTGGTATGGCTACCGCCACGTTTCTTGGGTAAGGGGGCTATTAGATCCAGCAGTCTGGCCTCAGCGAGCTCCTCGGCCTTTTCTTCTACTGACGCCATACGTTCAGTTTTTACCATGCGAATAGCTGTTTCCACCAGATCTCGGATCATGGCATCAACATCCCGGCCTACATAACCTACCTCGGTGAATTTGGTAGCTTCCACCTTTACCATGGGAGCATTTACCAGTCGGGCCAACCGACGGGCAATTTCAGTCTTACCCACCCCGGTAGGTCCAATCATAAGGATATTCTTGGGCATAATCTCTTCCCGAACTTCGGGATCTAGCAACGACCGGCGATACCGGTTACGCAGGGCCACAGCCACTGCCCGTTTAGCATCTTCTTGCCCAATAATATATTTATCTAACTCGGCTACTATTTGCCGGGGTCGAAGTTCTTGTATCATGGAGCTACAACTCCTCTACAGTGATCTGATCGTTAGTGTAAACGCAGATCCCAGCAGCAATAGATAAAGCTTCGGCGGCAATCTCAGCAGCTGTTAGTCCAGTGTTTCTCATCAACGCTCTGGCCGCTGCTAAAGCATAAGGACCACCGGAGCCAATGGCCGCTACATCATCATCCGGTTCAATGACTTCACCACTTCCTGAAACCATCAACACCCGATTGCAATCAGCTACTAACAATAATGCTTCTAGCTTCTGCAACATACGATCCATACGCCATTCTTTAGCCAATTCAACTGCTGCTCGCTGAAGATTGCCCTGATATTGTTCTAGCTTCGCTTCAAATTTCTCAAATAAAGTAAAAGCGTCGGCTACCGAACCGGCAAAGCCGGCCAAAACGGTACCATTGTACAGCCGCCTTACTTTCTTGGCTCCATGTTTAACAATGGTCTTGTCGCCCATGGTCACCTGTCCATCGCCAGCTATGGCTACCTTATCGGCACGTTGCACAGCTACAATGGTGGTACCATGAAACATAAGCATCCTCCTCCCTCGCTTTAGGCGCGTGGGTGAGCCGCCAGATACTCTTGATACAGTCGTCGCTTGGTGACATGCGTATATACCTGCGTAGTAGACAGATTAGCATGACCGAGCAATTCTTGTACACTCCGTAAATCGGCTCCGTGTTCCAACAGGTGGGTGGCAAATGTATGCCGCAGCGTATGAGGACTTACGTTAAGATCTAGGGCTGCGGTGTCTGCATGCTTATCTAGCAATCTGCGCACGCTACGATCAGTAAGTCGTCCGCCAAACCGGTTTAAAAACAAAGCCCGCTGACTACTCTGGCCTTGGACCAACTTCGGACGCCCGTTACTCAAATACCGTTCCAGAGCTATCAACGCTCTTTCACCTAGTATGACTACCCGTTCCCGCCGTCCCTTGCCCAGTACACGGGCACAACCGGCGGGTAAATTCAGGTCCTCTAAATCCAAGCCAACTAACTCACTAACACGACAGCCAGTGGAATATAAAAATTCCAATATACAAATATCTCGGCACCCCAGTACCGTTTTTGCATCCGGTGCCTGTAGCAAGGCTTCTACTTGCTCTTCCGACAAGAACCTAGGTAAACTACGACGCAGTTTCGGGGTGTGAATGTGTTCGGCAGGATTCTCGCTTCCAGTAAGTTGACTTTGGTAGCGAAAAAACGCCCGCAACGCAGCAACACGGCGAGCCACAGTTCGCCGAGCATAACCACATTCAGCCATATAAGCTAAATAGCCCCGGAGAAAACCCCGGGGTGGAACCGCTGGATTAACGTCTTTCTCCTGGCAATAAGTAGCGTAATGGGATAGGTCACCCTTGTAGCCAGCTACGGTATGGGAAGAATAACCTCGACTATTACTAAGATAGCCAAGAAACAAATCCACCTTCTCTTGCCAGGTCACAATAAGCCACCTCGTGAATATTAATACATCTATCATATTAACATAAAATTATTTTCTTGGCAACCCTATAATTCTAAATCTTGCCAATTGTTTTTAATGCTTTTAAAGCCCGTTGAGCCAATGCCATATTACGTGTGCGGCGATTTCTCACTCGTTCGTTTAGTGGCGGAAATAATGCAAAATTAATATTCATAGGTTGAAAACGATTGGGATTGGCCGTGGTAATGTAGTGTGCTAATGCTCCGCAAGCTGTCTCCGTTGGCATAATTAACGGTTTGAGCCCTCGGGCTATATAAGTCGCATTGATGCCGGCAATAAGACCTGAAGCCGCTGACTCCACATACCCCTCCACACCACTTAGCTGCCCTGCAATCAAGATTTGGGGATGATCCTTAAGTTGCCATGTAGGTTGTAGTACCCGAGGTGAATTAACAAAAGTGTTGCGATGCATGACACCATAACGGACAAAATCGGCTCTTCTAAGTGCTGGAATTAAACCAAATACCCGCTTCTGCTCATTCCATTTAAGGCGTGTTTGAAAGCCCACCACATTATATATTGTACCTTCCCTGTTGTCTTGGCGCAACTGAACTACAGCAAAAGGTTGTTGCCCTGTTTTCGGATCAACCAAACCCACAGGCTTAAGAGGACCATAGCGCATAGTCTCCAGGCCACGTCGAGCCATCTCCTCAATGGGCATACAGCCTTCAAACAACTTAAGTTCCTCAAATTCCTTCAACGGGTACTGTTCTGCCTTAATCAATTCATTCCAGAAAGTTAGGTATTCTTCTTCTGTCAGGGGGCAATTGAGGTACGAACCTTCCTCTCCTTTTCCGTAACGTGAACCCCAAAAACTATGCTCTTTATCAATTGAATCCAGAGTGATTATCGGTGCCACAGCATCATAAAAATAAAGATGTTCTGAGCCGGTTAGCTTAGCTAGGCTTTGAGCCAACGGCTGAGATGTTAGCGGACCTGTAGCTAGAACGCAAATGCCCTCTGTCAAAGGTACTTTTGTTACCTCGCGCCGCTCTACGCTAATTAGAGGTTGGGAACTGATTTCTACAGTAACACCACGAGCAAAAGCCTCCCGGTCAACGGCCAAGGCGCCTCCTGCCGGAACACGCTCGCTATCAGCAACACGCATGATCAAAGAGTCCAGTTGGCGCATTTCTTCTTTTAACAAACCAACTGCATTTTCCAGTGCTTCTGCTCGCAGGGAATTACTGCAGACTAACTCAGCCAGAAAATCGGTTTGGTGAGCCGGTGTTTGTTTTTTGGGTCTCATTTCTACCAGTCGCACCTTAAGGCCACGGCGCGCAATTTGCCAAGCTGCTTCGCTACCGGCCAAGCCACCACCGATGACTAACACCTCTTCCATATGCCGTCAACCCCCTACCCTTATTTAGCCGAATCCTGATCCTTATCAGCCGGCAATGGCTCCTTATGACGACATTCCTTATTGCTGCAAAGTAAATAGTGGTCTTTGGTCTTGGGCTCCTTACGTACCATCAACGAACCGCACTCGGAGCAACGCTCTGACGTAGGTGGATCCCAGGTCACAAAATGACAGTCTGGATAGTTCTCACAACCGTAAAAGCGCCGACCGCGACGCGAAGTTCTTACCAGTAATTCTCCGCCACAATCAGGACACTCAACTCCGGTGCCTTGCCGCAGTGGCTTCGTATTTTTGCACTCGGGAAACCCTGGGCAAGCTAAGAATTTTCCATACCGGCCCATTTTAATCACCATATGTTTACCACAATGCTCGCAAACTTCGTCGCTCACTTCCTCTTTTAACTCAACTGGACCCATTTTCTCCTTAGCTTCTTCTACCTGAGCTGAGAATGGCTCAAAAAACTCGCCAATCACCTTAGTCCAGTCCGCTTCACCTTCTTCTATTAGATCCAATTGATCTTCCATCTCAGCCGTAAACTGCGCGTCTACCACCTCTGGAAAGTACTGAGCGAGAAGGTCAGAAACAATAAAACCCAATTCTGTTGGTATCAAGCGTTTCCGTTCCCGAATTACATAGCCACGCTTGGTTATCGTCTCGATAGTGGGCGCATATGTGCTAGGACGCCCAATGCCCTGCTCTTCCAAAGTTTTTACCAAGGATGCTTCCGTATATGACGGAGGTGGCTGGGTGAAATGCTGCTTGGGAAGAACACTTCTATAGGCTAACTTGTCTCCGACTACCAACGGTGGCAATTCTGACCGTTGTTCTTCATTGTTATCTTCAGATGCATCTTCATGTAACACGCTAAACCCTGGAAACTTTATTTTTGATCCGTTGGCCCTGAGAACAAAATCACCGGCACCGATCTTAACTGTAACACTATCGTATATTAAGGCCGCCATCTGGCTAGCTACGAATCGTTCCCAGATCAAAGTGTACAAACGAAGCTGGTCTTTGCTTAAAAACGGTTTTAGATCTTCCGGACGACGGTTAACTCGCGTCGGCCTAATGCCTTCGTGGGCATCTTGTGCTTTACCCTTAGCTTTCGCAACTGCACCCGGTCCAACAAACTCCCGGCCATGTGCGTCGGTAATATATCCTACCGCCTCTTTGCGCGCTTGAGGTGAAATGCGGGTAGAATCGGTACGCATATAAGTAATCAGCCCTACGCGTCCTTCTTTACCTACAGCCAAACCTTCGTATAAGGATTGCGCCACAGCCATGGTTTTCTTTACGGTAAAACCTAATCTGCGTCCAGCTTCCTGCTGTAAAGTGCTTGTTGTGAAAGGCGGTCGAGGCAGCCGACGGCGTTCTCTAAGAGTCACATCCACTACCTGGGGAAGCTCTTTCTTTAAGGCCTTGGTAGCTGCTTTTGCCTCTGCTTCATTTTTCAGCTCAACTTTATTTTCGCCAAGTGAAATAAGTTCGGCGGTAAACTCCTCTTTTTCCGGAGACAGTAGATTGGCCGTAATGGTCCAATACTCTTCCGCCTCAAAGCTATCAATTTCTCGCTGTCGGTCACAGATAAGCTTAACTGCCACTGATTGGACTCGTCCGGCTGACAATCCCCCACGAACTTTTTTCCAGAGCAGTGGGCTCAAATTATACCCTACCAGCCGATCAAGTATCCGGCGCGCCTGCTGGGCATCCACCCTCTGTTGGTCAATAGACCGAGGAGACTTGATGGACTCGCGTACTGCTTCTTTAGTAATCTCATTAAACTCAACACGGCACTGAGCCATAGGATCAATTCCGAGACTATGGGCCAGATGCCAGGCAATAGCCTCCCCTTCTCGGTCAGGGTCAGACGCCAACAATACTGTGTCTGCCTTCTTCGCCGCAGCACGCAACTTTTTTAAAACTTCACCTTTCCCTCGAATGGTAATATACTTAGGAGCAAAATTGTTGTCCACATCCACTCCCAATTGGCTACGAGGTAGGTCCCGGACGTGCCCTATGGATGCAGCTACGGCGTAATTCTTACCTAAAAACTTTTCTATGGTCTTTGCCTTAGCTGGTGATTCTACAATTAACAGATATTTACTCATTGTTCTTTACACCCCCATGGTCGGACCGCCAAAGCTGCACGTCCATCAGCTCAAGGGCAGACGAAAAAACATTTTTCCTGGAAGTTGTCTCACCAAACCCTTAAGTTCCAGCATCATAAGTATGGCAGTAACATCCTGGGCTGTCAACCGACTATGGCGTACCAACTCATCGATATGAACACTCCCGGTACCCTCAGGAAAACAGGCATATACCGTCTTTTCTTTTGCCGTAAGTTCAGGAAGAACAGGCCCATTGGCTACTGTTGACTCAACGGTTATCCCCAATTCTTCTATTATATCCTCTACTTTCCGAACTAAACGCGCTCCTTGACGTATCAGATTATTAGTACCTTGGCTCATGCGGCTGGTAAGAGGGCCTGGTACAGCAAAGACTTCTCGTCCTTGTTCCAAAGCAAAATCCGCCGTAATCAGCGAACCACTGGAAACAGCTGCTTCCACCACTACCACTGCCCGCGAAAGACCGCTGATGATTCGGTTGCGTCGCGGAAAATTTCGCGCCTCCGGTGCCGTGTCCAAAGGAAACTCTGTAATCACAGCTCCTTGTGCCGCCACCTGATCATATAGCCGAGCATTTTCCGGTGGATAAGTAACGTTAAGGCCACACCCTAGTACCGCCAATGTACGTCCTTTCCCAGCCAAAGCGCCACGATGAGCAGCCGAATCGACCCCACGGGCCAAGCCACTTACCACCGTAATACCAGAACAAGCCAAGTCACGAGCAAACTTCATGGCAATTTCACGGCCGTATGGCGTAGCCCGCCGGGCACCTACAATGCCCACCGCTAATTCATCTGTAGCTCTAAGATCACCCCGGTAGTACAAAACCGGCGGCGGGTCAAATATGGTCTTTAGGTTAGTAGGATAGTGATCATCCAGCAAGGTAACTACTTCAAGTCCAACTCGCTGAAAAGCCGACAAAGTAGCTTCCAGATCAAATTCCTGCCGCAGTTTGAGCAAAGCCTCCAGTGGGCGTTTGCCAATTTTAACGGGCATCCATCTAATATCTGTCGTTGAAGCCGTCCAAAGTTCTCTCATACTGCCGAACGTATCCAGCAATTGATAAAACGTACGTGGTCCTATTCCCGGAATCTGGGCCACGGCAAGCCACAGCTCTCGCTCCGATAGTTGCGACATAGCTTCTCCTCCCCGACAATAAGGCTAATATATTATGTTAGTGGTAACATATAACAAATCCTTCCTAAGTAAGTGAAAATATCCTGGTGTTTCTTTACACTACTATTTTTCTGGCAAAACAACTTCTGCAATACTCTTACCTAACCGGTACATTGATGCAAACAAGTCTCCCTTATCCAAAAGTCGGTCCTCAATGGTCATAATATTGCAACTTCCAGTCAGCGTCGGAAGCTCTTCCCAAGTAATAGGGTCCTCTTTCCGGTGCACCGGTAT
>DUNI01000194.1 GCA_012839445.1 Bacillota bacterium | reverse complement strand
GTGGCAATGAAGACTGGGTCCTACGCAACGTACATTCATGAACCCCGTCAGGCCCGGGAGGGAGCAGCGGTAAGTGGATCCCTGCGTGTGCCGTGGGTAAGCCTGGTCGGAGTTGGCTGCCGGGGTATCGCCCGGAAGATACTCATCGACGGTAGGTGCACGGCCATTTATATTAAGCTAGCTTTAGGGGCTCCCATAACTGGGCGGCCCTTTTTTCTATTGTAAACAGCTTGGTCATAAGGCGGTCTTTTCAATTCCTTGGTGCAGGAGTTTACTCCCAGTGAGGCGAATAAAGAAAACAGAATAACTTGTTGTGGGCTATTTACCCGAAGGGGGACGTGAGATGGCCTACCGTACACTATATCGGGCCTGGCGGCCGCAGACCTTTGCTCAAATTTTGGGGCAGGATCATGTGTGCCGCACGTTGCAAAATGCTATCGCCAACGGGCGATTGGCCCACGCCTATTTGTTTTGCGGTCCTCGCGGTACGGGAAAAACCAGTACCGCCAAGATTTTAGCTAAGGCATTAAACTGTGAACAGGGTTTGACACCGGAGCCGTGTGACGAGTGTAGTTTATGTGTTCGCATCCGCGAAGGTTATTGTCTTGATGTGTTGGAAATGGATGCGGCTTCAAACCGTGGCATCGACGAGATTAGGGCTTTGCGGGATCAGGTACGGCTTACCCCTACCGAGGCCCGATACAAGGTATATATCATCGACGAAGTTCATATGTTAACGGCTGAGGCCTTTAATGCTTTTCTAAAAACACTGGAAGAACCGCCGCCACGGGTGGTGTTTATTCTGGCTACCACTGAACCGGAGCGTATTCCAGCTACGATTTTGTCGCGTTGCCAGCGGTTTGATTTCCACCGCCTGTCGGCGGAGATGATGGCTGCGCGGTTGAAAGAGGTAGCGCAGGCAGAAGAATTGATTCTGGAGCCACGTACAGCTATGCTGCTGGCGCGCTCAGCTGCCGGCAGTATGCGGGACGGGCTTGGTCTGTTGGATCAATGTATTTCCTTTTGTGGTACCACCATTAACCATGAAGATGTACTGGAACTGTTGGGAGTACCGGCGGCTGAAGTTCTGACGGCTTTGCTGGGAGCCATTGGGCGAGGTGAAGCCGGTACGGTGTTAACCATGCTGGCTGAGCTTCGAGCTCAGGGTAAAGACCCTCGCCTGCTCTTAAAACACCTTACCTTTTGGCTGCGCAATCTGATGCTCCTTATGGTTTGTCGTGAACCAACGTCTTTATTACCTCTTAGCCAAGAAGAGATAACCGGATTAAGCCAGCAGGCCCAGTGCTGGAGTTCAGGGAGAATTGCGGTCGCCTTAACAGAGTTGACCGAGCAAGAGAGCCTGATGCGCTTTGCAGCCCAGCCCTGGATCGTATTAGAAGCAGCGTTGGTGGGACTTTGCGTACCTTCTTTATCAGAGGGAGAGAGACCGCCGAAAGATAATGCTCAAGATACAGTTGCTTCTAAGCCGGCTCAGACACAGACGGTTGAATCCAAACCTACAGTTTCCCCAGTGGCCACAAGTGAGGCGTCTAAGACCGCTGTGGCCGCTGCTGGTAAAGATTTTGCCGCTGGGCCGTCACAGGAGCAGAAAACAGGCGAACCGGCTCTGCTGTCAGAGATCAAATCTGGCTGGGATCAAATACTGGAAGAGATAAAGACCAAGGGACCGGCACTGGAGGCAGTGTGGCGCTATGGCCAGCCCCAGGCACTGCAGGGGAACGTTTTGCAGGTAGCATTTGAAGCCGAAGGGATCAAGAATGTAGCCACAGGGCCAGACAAGATTGCCGCGCTGGAAGAAGCGCTGCAAAAAATATTAAAGGCCGAACTAAAAGTGCGGCCGGGTACGGTTTCGGATTTAGCGGTGTCAACAAACAAGACAGATATCGGACCGTCAACAGAGGAACCACCGGGCATAGTGGAAGCTCGGACTTTGTTCGGAGCCGATAAAGTGTCTATTCGGGAAGAAAGAGAGGAATAAAGCCATGGGAATGAATATGAACAAGATGATGAAGCAGGTTAAGAAAATGCAGAAGGAGATGGCTCGGGTTCAAGAAGAGACAGTTGTCAAGACAGTTGAGGGTACAGCCGGCGGCGGTGCCGTGACAGTGACTGTAAACGGAAAACCTGAGGTAGTGGCAGTGAAGATTGAGCCTGAAGTCGTGGATCCCGATGATGTGGAAATGCTGCAGGATTTGATTATGGCAGCCACGAATGAAGCCATCCGACAATCCCAGGATATGATGTCGAAAGCCATGGCTCGCTTTACTACCGGCCTCAACATTCCCGGTTTCTAAGAGATAGAGTTATAGGAGTAAGTGCAGATAGATGGCGCCGGCTAAATGCCCGGCGTCAAATTGTTAAGAGGGGGCCTGTTTATGTATTATCCTGAACCCATGGGCCGGCTCAT
>DUNI01000193.1 GCA_012839445.1 Bacillota bacterium | reverse complement strand
TTACTAACAATATGTATGCCATGACGGCGGCCAAAAATTGCCTCGCATAGAAAAACATGTAACCGCTGGCTTCATTAAAAGACCTGTAATGCAGCACTATCACAGCGACACCGTTAAGGAATTGCACCGTTACCACAATAAGAAGTGCTCCATACAGTGCTATACCGGGCACTTGTTTATTCTTAGTTTGATACTGAATGTTGTAATTCACTTTTTTAAGCCCCATAGTACACATGAAAAT
Source organism: Bacillota bacterium (assembly GCA_012839445.1). Taxonomy (GTDB): domain Bacteria; phylum Bacillota; class DTU030; order DUMP01; family DUMP01; genus DUNI01. Next base: position 3,786 of record DUNI01000193.1, on the reverse strand, counting down.
CATTACAAGCAGAATAATTGACAAGGTATTGTATATGGGGTCTTGCATGTCGGACAGCCCAATGGATGAAATAAACTGTGAGACTGCATTTACTGCAATTATAAAAACCGCTGTCTGTTGCTGTTCCTTAGAAGTCAATACGTACAAATACAAATAAAAAATACCCATTGAAAATGCTGATGAAAAAACAGCCATTACTATGACTCCGATTAGTGTGAACAGTGGAAAAGCATCGGATATAACCATTATAAAACCGGCCAATGTACCAACGGTTCCAATCTTAGATGCAATAATATAATCTTCGGCTTTAAACAAAAAGGTAAATGAAAACGCACAAATGCTGTATATTACTAAATAAATATTTTGGAGTTCCAGATCAAGTTTTCCACCGACGGACAATATCCCCAGTTCAGGACCGTACCATACAAAAAGCACTATCCATAGCATACTGAAAATAATAAACGCTTGATTCGCCGAAGGCTTCAGTTTTTCTTTTATAATCATGGCAGTATACCTCTTATCTATTGCCTTTATTTTCTAATTCTATTTTTCAGTCTATAATCCTTCCTGCCGATAAATATTTTTATCAAAAAAGCCTTTTACAGTTTCACACATGGGGCTTAAAGTTTAAAGCTTGAATGTATACTTGTTATATAATAATCGGCATAATCCCTCTCATTTGAGATTATAGGCCTGTGTTATCACGCTTTTGGTGGAATATTAAAAAGGCACGAACTGTCATCATTGTTCATGCCTTTTTAATAAAATGAGGCCTTTATTCACCTTTTCATGTGCACTTTATTGTTGTTTATAGTAAGTTCGTAGTTTTTGCTTCTCAGCTTTTTACCATCGTCAAAAATTTCCACGGTAAAAACTTGTTTTCCTTCTGATTACCGTGCCGCCTAAATATACTTAAGGCTGCAGCAGGTTATACTTTTGAATGAATCTTGCAAGCATTGCAGCAATCTCTGCACGAGTAGCGGTTCCTTTCGGGTCAAGAACGTTACCGGGTTTGCCTGTGATTATTCCCGAACCCACTGCCCACTTTATGGCTGTCTCTGCCCATCCGGATACTTGGTCCGCATCGTAAAAAGCTGAAAGGGCGCTTGCAGTGACGGTATCATAGCCCTTATATTGGGCATAACGGTAGATGAGTGCGGCAAGCTGTTCACGGGTAATTGAATCTTCACTGCCAAATTTTCCGCTGCCGTATCCTGTAATAATATTGTTATTGGCTGCCCATATTACCGCATGGGTGTACCATATGCCTGCGGGAACATCGCTGAAAGTTGATTCTCCCGTTACATTTGGTTCACCTTCTAAACGATAGAGAATAGCAGTTATCATCGCCCGGGTAGTATGGAGCCCGGGGCTGAATTTATTTGGTGCTGTACCATTCATCAAACCTTTTTGGCATATTCCCATTATGACTTCGTAATGCCAATCATGTTGACTTACATCGATAAACGGATTATCCCATACACCCGTATCGGGGCTTTGTTTTCCTTCTTCTCCGATATCCGTTTTAGGCTTTTCTTTTTCAAAGGTTGCTTTGATTGTGTGGTTATCGTTTACATTTTTAAAGGTGTATGTTTCTACCGCACCGATGCTCTTACTGTCTATTTTAACATCTAGGATAATATAGCCGTCATTTGGCGTGATCGTAAAGGTTTCTCTGCCGCCTTTTTTGACGGAAATATTGCCTTTTGGGCTGATGGTTCCGCCTGTGCCGGCTGTTGCTGTAATTGTGTATTGGGTAACTTTGCTTCCGCCACCTGGCAATTCCACAACAGTCAACACAAATTCCTTCGTCAGGGACTGCCCGCCCGTTTTGCTGACGGTGGCGGTTAGATTCACCTGCACATTGCCGCTGCCGTGGGCAGGCCTGTTGACCGCTCCGGTAGCGGTGTCTATTCTAACAGGATCGTTAGGCGACGCCGACCATGTGATGGAGGTGCCGTTTGCCCCTGAGGTAATAAGGTTCAAGCTGTATTTCACATTGTCTTGGGCACTATTTGAACCCCTGATGATCTCCCAGGTGAGAGCGTCCAGGTCGGCCTGAATGGCTTCATTAGGTGTAAGCTCGGCTGCTTGCGTGGTAGCTTCCAGTTTCCTTGGTTCGCTCTGCAAATTGCCCGCAGCATCCTCGGCCACTACATAAATGTCATAGGAGGTACTGGTAGCAAGCCCGCTAACAGAAATACTCTTTTCACTGTCAGCCGTCAAGACGCTTGACCCCCTCATGCCTGCAGCCACCGCTTCACCCTGGCCGTTCTGTCCGTTTTTAACTTGCTCTGAAGTGACAGCATCTGCTCCGCGAGCAAGAATTACATAATAGACTGTGCCAGCCTCGTCGATCTTGGCTTGGAGTGTTACTCCAGAGGTAGTCGCACCAACAGCTTTGGGAAAACCTTCTGACCACATAGGTGGCTCTGTATCTAGGTCTACCTCTATAACTTCTCTCAAGAATGGATAGCCGTCGTTCTTGGCGGCGTCGATATTCCATGCATTCGCAAAATCCCAACCGTCATAGGTTGCTTGGTCCTTCATCTGCGCCGTGACCTTGCCTTCACCGCCGTCAGATGTGTTCTGCCCTGATGTCGCAGTATCCCAATAACTGCGCTCAACACTGCCATGCACAGCTTTCCCCACCAGACCACCTAGGTCCGTCGCTTCGGGAGTTTTGCCACTCACGGCACCTGCGGAATAGCATCTGACAATAGTGGCGTTCTTCCCTGCAATACCCCAGTTAGACCCGGCCAAACCGCCGCCGTATTTGTTGCCTGTTACGTCGCCCATGGCGTAGGAATCGATCACTTTATCCCTGTTCTCGCCAATCAACCCGCCAACATACCACTGGCCTGTCACCGTAGCTGCGGCATAAGAACGCGTAATGGTGCCGTTGTTCCGGCCCACGAGGCCGCCCACATCTTCACTGCCGAAGACCTGGCCTGTGGTGCAACAGGCCGTAACCGAACCGTTGTTCTCACCCACCAGACTTCCAACCTGGAATTGGCCATTGACATTCACATCCGGCAATCTCACGTTCAGGATGCTGACATCCTGCCCGGTGCAACCGAACAAACCTACATAGTTCTCAGTGTCCAGATGGATATATAGGTTACTGGTGGTAAACCCATCGCCGTCGAATGTTCCGGTAAACGGATCTCCCGAACTGCCTATTGGAGTCCAGCCGCTGTCCTTATACGGCGCAACGTTCAAATCAATGTTAGCTATCTGCTTGAAGTGTTTGTCGAGGTAAAGCCTGACGTTATTGAGATGAGCCGGTGTGGCCACAAGATAGGGATTGTCTACGGTTCCGTCACCACCGGCAAACTCAGGTTCAGCGGAAGGAGGGTCCGTCCATTTCAGATATGGATAGCCATCGTTTTCGTCGGCTTTAATGCGCCAAGTATCCGTGAAATCCCAATCCTCATAGGTTGTTTTTTCATTCATCTGGACTGTAGTCCTGCCTTCACCACCGTCAGATACGACCTTGCCCGATGCCTCAGTGTCCCAGTAGCTGTCATTGACGGTGGCGTTGGTTTCCGATTTCTTCCCTACCAAGCCGCCCAAGTTTGTAGCCCCTTCGCCTGTACCGTTTACAGCACCTGTGGAATAGCATTCGGTGATAAAACTCCGTTGGTTAACCCAGCCCACCAATCCGCCCACATCTGTTCCGCCCAAAACGGAACTCCTAGAGTAACATTTGTTCACCTTGGCACTATCGCCGTTTTGTCCTACCAGACCACCTACGTATTTCGGAGGAATCCTATTCCGCAGGTG
>DUNI01000192.1 GCA_012839445.1 Bacillota bacterium | reverse complement strand
TTAATGCTGTCGGAGAGCTTAGGTCCTTCTGCTCTAATTCTAATAAATAGTAAGCGAGCTGCATCCGAGCACTGTCTATGGCACGAGAACTTTTCTTCACTTCCACTACTACTAGCCTATCTCCCGTCTTGCGCATTAAATCTATTCGGCTTGAGCCAACCTTAATCTCTTTTTTGTCTCGTGAATACGCATGTTGCTGTAAGAAACGACCATACTGCAAATCCTCATGGTCTTCGTCGGGATTAATTTGATGTCCCATTAACCACACTTGTCGGGGACAAATATGATAATACCAAATCAAAGTGCCCCCAATACGAATGCCGTCGACCCCAATGCCAACAGGCTGGGATTCCTGGGTCAATTGACTATACCCCCCATTAGACATGTTTCTCCTACAAGAATATGCTTTCGGGATTAACCCCTACAAAATGTCCAAATCCTGTTTCAGCACTATAATCCTTAGGGTCTACAGCAGGCACTATCGTCTTTTCCCCGGAAAGATCGGCCACCTGCTGTGCCACTTTGAAATTCACCGGGACAATAAATTCCTGCATTAGGCTCAAAAAACGTTTGCGTTCGATAAATGTTTTTCTTGCTAACCAGCCTGGCTCAACATACGATTCGTACAGGTCTTCGATTTTTAGACAATTGTAATGGGCCATCAACTCTTTAGCATTATCTGTTAGCCACTTTTCGCCTGCAGGCACAAATACTGGCACAGAGGGAAGATCTGACCTAAATGGCTCTATGCCTGCCAAACTGCTCCACTGACCGGCTGCCGCATCACTAAAACATTCTAAAATTGCTGTGTTTAAGTTGCGGGCAAAAACCTCTTTGTAATATGTTCGTACCAATTGGCTGGTTTTTTCCTCTTCCCATCTAGAACCAATTGTAAGTAGCGCATCTGTTTCTTCCCTAGTAATAATGTCACGATAGACGTAATGCCGGGTATCAGTTTTTCCTTCCCGGAAAAAATCAACAACACTCACAATGCCCGGCTCTCCTTCGCCATGACGATTCACCCGCCCAGCCACCTGAACCACTGATGGTACGATAGGACGGGCGCGGAAAATATGTCTGAAACTTAAGTCAACCCCAGCTTCAATGATTTGTGTGCTGATCACTAGAACAGGTTTTCCGCTTTTATTAGCCATTTTATCTTGGATAGTTTTAATCTGGTACCGTTTGTGTTGTGGTTGCATACAAGCATGAAGATTAAATATGTCGATATTGTCTCCGGCCAAGTTTCTAGCAGCTAGGTATATTTGTGTAGCATCAGCAATGGTATTGACTACCACCCCTACCGAACCTTTTTCTTCGCACGTTGTTACAGCAATCTCCGCTAAACTCTGGGCATCCCAAGATCCTTTCTCTACACTAATATCAAAGCGGTTGGCAGTCTTTAGTTTCTGAGGGGCTAAGGGAACAGGTGTAGTGGTTAACCCAGCTTCAGTAGGTGGTAAGGTAGCCGTCATCAAAAGCACTTGCATATACTTGTTCCGGGCCAATGCCTCTAGCATGGCAAGGAACAGGTTCCATGTACCAGAGTCGATGATCTGAGGTTCATCAACAATAACAAAAGCACCTTCTAATGCTTTTAACCTCATGGTCTGCTGGGCACGTGCTGGGAACAAGGCTCGGAACAACTGGTTGAAGGTAGTCACTACTACCGAACCTTGCCAAGACTCCATTGAAAGATAATCACGATCATCAAATTCTTGCTTTTCGCTTACAGCCAAATGATGATGCTGTAGA
>DUNI01000191.1 GCA_012839445.1 Bacillota bacterium | reverse complement strand
TGATCACTTTTAACGGCAAACGTTTTGACTGGCCTTATATTAAGCAGCGGCTAATTTATTATGATCTATAATATAAGGCCAGTCAAAACGTTTGCCGTTAAAAGTGATCATTACCTTGGTTTGTTGCAAAGCTTGGGCTAAATAGGCCAACAACGCCCGCTCTTCGCGATAATGGCGGGCCAAAAGTTGTCCTAATACCGCTTCCTGCTCTCTTGTCGTTAGAATTCCCACTAAAAATAAAGGCTGGCTGGCCCAAAGACCGGTAGTTTCGATGTCTAAAAATACAATTTCTTCCGGAGAAAATAAACCCAGCAATTCAGCATCGGTAGCTCCTCTGCGCCTCAGTTCTGCTGCTTGCCGGCGTTCGATCAGATTTAGCACCTGCCTGGCATCGGCACCAAAACGCGGATGGCAAACAAGCTCAGAGATAACAGCGATGCCCTGGTCCTTAAGCCGGGCTTCGGTCACAGGGCCGATACCCCAGATGAGCCTTAGGTTTCTGTAAATAAGTGTGTCAGAAAACGGCACTTGTAAGGACTGCTTCAACTTTTTCTCACGTAAACAGAAACATCCTCCGGCAGCAGTGCATTCGCGCCCACCTAAAGAGGAAGCCGGTAATAGCGGGCTTCTTTCAGGTTCCGCCCTAAGGGATGATACCTTGGATGCTACCGGCGCAGGGCCACCGGCTGCTGTGGCCTCCCGTTGCTGTTTGATTTGGGCTAAACGTTCGAACAAGCTCATGCTTCCACCCCTTTTAGCCGGTGCAATTGGCGACGTATGTTCTGGCGCAGCAATGAAGGAAGTTCTTTTCTCCCTTGGCGCTTATACTCTTGACCTAACAAGCCGTAAAGTAGCATTATGGCTGCTTCTTTATCCAACGGCCGGTTGAAATTAGAACACTTAGGTGAATGGATACAATTAGGGCAGCCGTTTTCGCAAGGGCAGGTCGCTACAGCTTCCAGCGTAGCTGCCAGTAGCTCTTCGGCCCGCTCAAATCCCTTTTCGGCAAAACCGACACCACCCTGGTAGGCGTCGTGGATAAATATAGTCGGCCGGCCGGTCTGTGTATGAACAGTGGTGGACAGTCCACCCACATCGTTGCGATCACACATGGCGAACAAGGGCAGCAAAGCAATAGCAGCATGTTCCACTGCATGCAGTCCACCCATGAGATTCAATCCGGCCTCTTCAACCTTGGCCACTAACTCCGGTGACGGTGAAAACCACATGCCCATGGTTTCCAATACTTCCTCCGGCAGTGACAGGTTGTCACCGCCCAGGACCTGGCCTGTAAGTTCGTGCTTTTTAATATAGCCCGTTACCTTGGTGCGCACTTTCAGCTGACCGATAGCAAAATAATGGCTATGCAGTTCTTTTTCCGCCAAGGTGGTTAGAATTTCGGTGCTTTTTTGTCGTCCCACCATGGTGTAATAGTCCACGTCCACTTGGCGCAGATAGGCTGTCTCCCCAGGAACATCAAGTTCTTCTGCCCGGTAAGTGTGGCCTTGATGTAAATAGACAGCTCCGGGATAAGCTTCGGAAAAGGCTGTGTGTCGATCCATAGTGCCGATTAAACGATTACCGGCGCTCCGATCCCGAAGTAAAAAAGTGCCGCCGGTAGTTCTAAGGTTTACCTTTTGGGCCGGGTAGTCCTGCCCCACATAAAACCAACGCCCGTCACTCTTTGTAACTTCGCCGTCTTCCTCTAAAATGGTAAGCAAATCCAACAAAACCGGATCCCACAACGACAGATCCTGAGGGGACAGGGGTAGTTCATGGGCGGCACAACGAGCCTGCCCCAACAATAGATAAGGATTGGCTGTATCAATGAGAGCGCTTTCGGTGGGTTTGTTAAAAAACATTTCCGGATGGCGTAAAAAGTATTGATCCAGCGGGTTAGCCACGGCAATAAATATCACCAGCGATGGCCGCTCCCGCCGCCCCACCCTCCCGGCTTGCTGCCAAGTAGAAGCAATGGTTCCCGGGTAACCGGCGATTACACACACGTCCATATCGCCCACATCAATGCCCAGTTCCAGTGCATTGGTAGCCACCACTCCCAGTAGCTTGCCCGAAAACAATGCTTGCTCAATAGCACGTCGCTCAGCAGGCAAATAACCCCCACGATAAGCCATCAGACAGTGGGCCAGCGGTGCTGCCACTTTTTGCTGTACGCGGCGCAGCATACGCTCCACCACCTGGCGGGCTCTGGCAAAAGCAATGGTGCGGGCCCGTTCCGTTAATAAAACTTCTAACAGCCAGGCGGCCTCGCTTAGATAAGTGGTGCGCTGGGGAACACGCCAAAAAACGAAGTCGCGCGCTCCTTGCGGGGCACCGCTGCCGGCAATAAGGGACACCGGCAATCCTGTAAGACGCTCAGCGTGCTGTTTTGGATTGGCAATGGTGGCCGAAGTAAGAATGAATTGCGGATCTGCACCGTGCTCTTGGGCCAGCCGGCGCAACCGGCGAATCACATGAGCCACCTGAGTTCCAAAAACACCCCGGTAAGTATGAATTTCATCGATTACTACAAACCGCAGGTGAGAAAATAAATTATGCCATTTCAAATGATTGGGCAAAATTCCCAGATGAAGCATGTCGGGATTGGTTAAAATAACTCGGGCCTGTTCACGGATGGTTGGTTTGACGGTATCAGGTGTGTCGCCGTCGTATACCGCTGCCGGCACGATACCGAAACCATTCACTGTTGCCAACTGATCTTGAGTAAGAGCCTTGGTTGGAAATAGAAAAAGTGCCCGAGCATTATCGTCGGCTATAAGCTCGGAAAGCACGGGCAGATTATAACAAAGCGTCTTGCCGGAAGCAGTGGGCGTAACCACCACTATATTTTCTCCCCTGCGAACAGCATCTAATGCTGCTGCCTGGTGAGCGTAGAGGCGAGTAATACCTTCTTTAGCCAAGTAAGCTTTAATAGCCGCCGGCAAAGGCTCTTTCGGATCGGCATAACTGGCTTCTTGTCCCGGTAGGTGGCGACGGTAGGCGATTTGACCGTTATATTTTTTATGACTTTGAATTGCTAACAAGGTCTTTTCTATGTCCATAGCATATTCTCCTCAGGCTATCTATTAGCTGCCGCCGGTGCCTTTTCCTGCTGTGCGTACATATTTGTCGGCTTTGGGGACATTCTAGCTCAGGAGGTGATTTATATGGCTAAAGGGCAGCAGATTATGTGCAGTGTCAATAGCTGTCACTATTGGAAATCAGGAAACCAATGCGATGCCAATAGTATTATGGTAACGGCTGACAGTTTCGCTGCTTCCGCTCCTGATACTATTGATGCACCCCAGGCTTCTACCTTATCGGCCACGCCCACACAAAACTGCCAGGAAACATGCTGCAAGACCTTTGTTCATAAAGGTTCCGGAAAAGAAGGCATGGATAGCGTCATGAAATCCTAACACTTTTAAGGGGGCCACCGGCCCCCTTTTTGTTAAAGTCTAGATTAAACTCTAACCGAGCCCGTCCGGGCTCGTTATTTCTTTTGTAGCCCAGTTGCCTAGACAAAACATGAATTCTGTGTCATTATTTGGTCGAGGAACCTATAGTCTATCGCCTAGGAGGCAAACACGGTGGAACAAACTATAATGACAACCGAGCAAAGCAGCTGGACACTTCGCACCTGGCTTGCTTTTGTCCTGGGAAAACTTTGTATTTTATTATTGCAACTGGCCCAGTGGCTGCGCCTTCCTTGGGGTGGCACCGCCTTTCCCGGCAGAGTTGCGCTCAAGATCGACCGTAATATTGTATCCGTCCTGCGCAAACGGTATCGGCGCTTTATTCTTGTCACCGGTACCAACGGTAAGACCAGCACTACAGCCCTGCTGGTAAAACTGCTGCAAAGTACCGGAGAACAAGTGGTTTCTAATCCCGAAGGAGCGAACATGATTCCTGGACTGGTTACAGCTCTGCTTAAAGCTGAATCTATATGCCAGCCTGCATCTGGAAACAGCGATAGGAACCGTTTAGCTGTACTGGAAGTGGATGAAGGCAGCCTGCTGCCTTTATCGAGGCTTATTACAGAAGTGGACCTAGTGATGGTAACAAATCTTTTTTCCGACCAGTTAGACCGCTACGGCTCAGTCACCGCCTTGGCCCGACGGATGAAAGAAGCCTTTGCTGCCTGGCCCGAGGCAACCTTGCTGCTGAACGCTGATGATCCGCTGGTGGCTTCTTTCGGACACAGCCATACCTGCGCCTACTACTATGCTGTGGAAACTTCTCACAGCGGCCCCTTAACTGCAAGCCGTAAATTAGGTGATATTTCCCTCTGTCCCCTTTGTGAGCAAACACTGAAATTCAGTAGTCGATCCTATGCCCATTTAGGCCATTATACTTGTCCTGCTTGCAACTTTAGCCGACCCCAGGTTATGTTCACCGGTTACCCGCTGCCCAACCAAGAACAGCCCGGTACGAAGTTTCTTGTTCGTACTCCGACCGGAGAAAGTGAGTTTTACAGCAATCTAACCGGTCTCTACAGCATTTATAATATTATTTCAGCCCTGGCTACAACCCTGGTTTTACAACCGGAAACAGAACTTTCGTCCCTCCAACCGGTGGTGACCGCTTTTCAGGCCCCAGCCGGGCGTACTGAACATTTTATCTGGCCCGACCGGGATAAAAAAGGCACATTGGTACTGGTAAAAAACCCGGCTGGGTTTAACCAGGCGCTGGCCACTTTGGTGAACACAACCACATTGCTGGTAGCTATCAATGACCTGCCCGCTGACGGGCGCGATATATCCTGGCTGTGGGAAACAGATATCGATGCCCTCACTGACAACATATCCATTATCTGTAGCGGACGCCGTGCCGCCGATGTGGCTGTTTGTTTTAAGTATCACGGTTTAACGCCGGACAAACTGACAATCCTGCCGGAGCCTGATAAAGCTGTCCAAGCGGCCTTGACAGCTCCCGGGCAAAACTTTGGCATTCTCTGTAACTATACAATCTTGGAGCCTATTAGGCATGCTTTGCTTCAACAGGGAGGGAACAGCTATGCAGCTTAGAATCTTACACCTCTATC
>DUNI01000190.1 GCA_012839445.1 Bacillota bacterium | reverse complement strand
CCAAGGCGAGGGTCGCGAGTTCGAATCTCGTCTTCCGCTCCATTTATTTGTATGTGACTAAAGTACATCTCTCAGCTTATAGCGGAGAGATGTTTTTTTTTGACCAGGCATGGTATAATGTCTACTGACGGTAGAAGGATGTATCTGGTATAAATACAGGAGTTGAGAAATATGGGCAAAGAAACAGGAACATTGTACCTGGTACGAGAAGAAGCTTTGCCGGAAGTTGTGTTGAAAACAATTCATGCGAAAGAACTTCTTAAACGCGGCTTGTGTTCCACAGTTAATGAAGCCGTTGAACAGGTAGGTTTGAGTAGGGCTGCATATTATAAATATAGGAATCACATATTTCCGTTTTATGAGCTCAGTCAAGGAAAAATCATTACTTTGTACCTGCTATTGGATCATAAACCAGGTGTATTATCGCAAATATTGACGCGTGTTGCTCAGAGCAAAGGCAATATACTAACTATAAACCAAGGAATACCGTTGCAGGGGTTAGCAGATGTATCTATTTCCATTGAGACTAGAGACATGTTGGAGGATATTGAGAAGTTACTGCAGTCACTGAAGAACATCGATGGTGTTCGTAAAACTGAGATAATAGGACAGGAATAGAGATATTGCCGGCAGCAGTATTAAAGAAGCACACTATAAACCTTGATTTTCTAGCGGAAAGAGGGTAGAATAGGAGTTGCAGTCGGGGTATAGCTCAGCTTGGTAGAGCGCTTGCTTGGGGTGCAAGAGGCCAGCGGTTCGAATCCGCTTACTCCGACCATTAATAATGTATATGATGCAGCCTTGTGTGGGGCTGCATTTTTATTTTTGTATAAGGTTTGCTCTCAAGGCCAATGTTATATAAATAGATATTGGTTACTTGAGGGGTAGGTTATGCGGGTTTTATTTGTAGTGCGGCCTTGCCAAGGTGGCATGCAAAGCCACATAAACACTTTGGTTTCAGGGTTACTAGAACAGGGGCAGAGTGTTTTTGTTGCCAGCCCACAGTTGGAATACAAAAGAAAAGGGGTGGGCATGTTTTATTTGCCCTTAGGGACTAACCCAGTTCGGTTCTGGAATTCTATATATATACTGAAGTCATTGTTACGGGAACTAGCGCCGGATGTAGTTCATTTTCACGGTGCTTTGGCGGCTTTGTTGGGGCTAGGTGTGCCTAAGGCTCAAAGCACTTGGGTTTATACTGCCCATAATTTTTCCTCTACTGGTATAAGTGGCTATTTAGTACGAAATAGTTGGTTAGCCAAAAAAATGGATGCTGTGATAGCAGTATCTGAATCGCTGGCAGATGCACTAGTTGATCAGGGTGTGCCTCAAGAGAAGATTGCAGTGATCCACAATGGGATTGACTTGGAACTCTTTACCCCAGAGCCATTCATTTGTCAGCAGCGGGATCCTTTGTTTCTGGGTATCGGACGGTTGGTACCGGAAAAAGGTTTTGCATATCTACTGGAAGCAGTGGCTCAGGTGAAGGCAGCCGGATGGCGCCGAGTTCGCTTGATAATAGCCGGTGACGGACCGATGCGTCCCCATCTAGCCAATCTGGTACAGGAGCTAAATATTAATGACATGGTTCAATTTGCAGGTCACGTCTCAAACCCGCATAGGTTGCTTCAAGACACGTTTGCCGTGGTTACACCGTCTCTATACGAGGGTTTAGGGATAGTCAATATTGAGGCGATGGCTATGGGACGACCTGTAATTAGTACTAGGACCGGAGGTATTCCAGAAGTAGTGGTTCACGGAGAAACTGGATTACTGGTTCCGCCTAAGACATCAGGCGCTTTGGCGGAAGCCATGATATTACTGCTAGGAAGCCCGGGAACAGCCGAACGTATGGGGATGGCGGGAGCCCTGCGGGCCCATGCTCATTTCTCTGCTAAAAACATGACTGCTGCTACATTGCGGGTCTACCGGGAGGCCTTGGAGGTATGAGGAAATTAATTGGTACCCGGATTCTATGTTTACTAATACTAGCAGTGTCGGCATTCATGATTGTTAATCCGGTTATGGCAAAGCGGATCTCAGATCCACAGCCATTGATTGTTATTTGTATCGACAGCTTAACTTTGCAGGATATTACAGGCGACCGTTTGCCACAACTAAAGCACATGTTTTTTCAGGGAGCAGTGGCCCTCATGAACACTAATGTGGCCGGTACAGCTAATCTTGACAGTAGTTATTTGACCCTTGGTACCGGTGTACGTGCAAAAGCTGTAGAAGTGCAACCTGGATATTTGGCAGAAGATGATTTTCCGACAGAGGCAGGTACAGTTGCCGAAGTCCAGCAACGGCGCACCGGGAATTCCACTGGAGCTGTGCTGCAGCCTGGTATTGCTGCGTTGGTGGCTAGTAACAATGGTTTGGGATACATTGTGCAACCTGGAGTGCTCGGCAGCGCTTTGCGAGAAGCAGGCTATACTACGGCAGTAATTGGTTGCGCTGATACAGACATACCGGAGCGACCGCTAGTGAACTTTCTAATGGACACAAACGGTTCGGTACCTTTTGGATACATGGGAGAAGGCCTTT
>DUNI01000189.1 GCA_012839445.1 Bacillota bacterium | reverse complement strand
GCAAGATCTGTTTTACATTTGCTATTAACTGTGCTAAAATTTTTATTAATATGATCCGCGGACCGGTTAGAAGTCGTCTACCCGAGAAAATAGTGGAAGCAGCCCAGGCGCTGGTATCAGAAGGATATAAGGAAATTGTTCTCACGGGTATTCATTTGGGTTTGTATGGTACAGATCTGCGTCCTCAAATTGATCTTTCGGTTCCCCTGAGACTTTTGGAGGATATACAGGGACTGGAGCGAATTCGTTTAAGCTCTCTTGACCCAGCCGAAATTACACCGGAAATACTGGAGCTGATGGCTACCAGTAATAAGATCTGCTCACACCTACATATATCTTTGCAGAGCGGCTCTACAAAGATTCTGCAGCGCATGCGTCGCCCGTATACAGCCCAGGAGTTTCTCGAGCTTGTGACCAGGATCCGCCAAGCTATGCCTGATGTGGGCCTTACCAGCGATATAATCGTCGGCTTCCCCGGTGAAACCGAAGAAGATTTTGAATGCACCATGCAAGTTGTAAAAGCGGCTGCATTTAGCCGTTTGCATGTGTTTCCTTATTCTCCGCGACCGGGAACGCCAGCGGCTGATTTTCCGGAGCAGGTAGCAGCCCAGGTGAAGGAAGAACGCAGTCGCCGGCTGATTTCCTTGGGCCATCGACTGGCCTTGGATTTTCACCGACGTCATTTGGGACAGCAGCTGTCTGTCCTGGTGGAAGAAGAGCGTGAGGAAGGGCTGCTGGTGGGTTATAGCGATAATTACATCCGGACGCGTTTTTCCGGGGATGATAAACTTGTTAATGAAATTGTGCCGGTTGTGGTTACTTCGGTAGCAAAAGATCATGTTTGTGGGGAGCAGAAGCAGGAGTTCCTAACCAAAAAGAGAAAAGAGTAATATAGGCAGTGTAGAAGGGGGTGGAAGGATGGCCGAGTGCGTTTTCTGTAAAATCGCTGGGGGTGAAATTCCCACTGAGTTCTTGTATCAAGATGAGCACCTAGTGGCTTTCAAAGATATTAACCCCCAGGCACCGGTACACTTTCTTGTGGTGCCGAAAAAACACATCCCTAATCTCCTGGCAATAAATGATGACGATGTTAAACTGTTACCAGCGATACAAAAAATAATTGTTCAACTAACGGGTGAGCTGGGCATTGCAGAAGGTGGATTCCGGGTAGTCGTCAATACTGGTAACCATGGCGGACAAACAGTGCCTCACCTTCATTTCCACGTGCTAGGAGGTCGCTTATTAGATTGGCCACCAGGCTAAGCTTGACACTAATTTTCGGCGTGGTATATAATGTGTCTGTGCCTACGGCGGTTTCCGATTGTGTAGTTAACCGCCAACAAGATTTACGGCTTCAAACCCTAGCTTCACGACCGTGGCGGAGGGAGGGAGAGGCAGGTGCCTGAGATCAGAATCGGGAAAAACGAATCCCTCGACAATGCACTACGTAGATTCAAACGTCAGTGCCAACGGTCAGGGGTTATGTCCGAAATTCGTAGACGGGAACATTATGATAAACCTAGTGTAAAACGCAAGAAGAAGTCTGAAGCAGCGCGCAAGAGAAGCAAGAGAAGTAAGAGAAGGTACCGTTAGGAGGCTACCTAGCGTGACTATTCAGGAACAGCTGTTTGCGGATATGAAGGCGGCCATGAAAGCTCGGGAAGAAGGCAAAGTAAGGCTTACTACAATTCGTATGGTACGGGCAGCTATTAAGAATGCTGAAATTGCCCAAGGACGGCCCCTTACCGATGAGGAAACCATACAGGTATTGGCCAAAGAAGTTAAAGAACGGAAAGATAGTATTCCCGATTTTGCCCGTGGTGGTCGTGATGATCTTGTAGCTAAACTAGAGGAAGAGATCAGTATCTTGCGTCAGTATCTGCCGGAACCGTTATCTGAAGATGAGATACGCCGGCTGGCTCAAGAGACTATTCAGGAAGTAAAGGCTACAGGGCAGCGCGATTTAGGCAAAGTAATGGGTGCCATCATTCCCAAAACCCGAGGCCGAGCTGATGGTCGTATCGTTAACCAGATTGTACGTGAACTGCTGAAACACTGAGAAAGAAAGACCCAGTCCGGGAAGGCTGGGTCTTTTTTACACCTGGGGAGGGGTTTGCCGTGCACACTTTAGCTGCGATGTTACTTTTCACTGGGGTTGTTCTTTTATTGGTTGAGGTTCTTATGCCAGGCTTTGGTTTGTTTGGTATTACCGGCTTGGTAGTTCTAGCTGTTAGCATAGGGATATTTATGTCTGTACCAGGAATTTCCGGTACCATTGCTTTGCTTATTGCTTTAGCCTTGGTGGTTTTAGCCATTATAGCTCTTTTCCTTTTTCTACGGCGCAAGCGACCGCAGGCATTAATTCTTTCAGAGTCCCTATCGGGTTCAGCAGCCCAAAATCCCGACTACTTGGTTGGGGTTTCCGGGATAACCTTGACTCCGCTTCGGCCAACTGGAACTGCTGAGCTTAAAGAAAAGCGATGGGCTGTAGTTTCCGAAGGAGAGTTTATTCCAAAGGGTGCGGCAATAAAAGTCATCCATGTTGAAGGACAGCGTATAGTTGTGAAGAGGGTGTAACAGAGAACGATAAGGAGGTTTTTGTATGGATTTGATACTGTTCTTTTTGCCTTTGTTGCTCATAATTTTTGCTGTGATGGTTTTGTTTTCTTTTATTCCAGTTGGATTATGGATTTCAGCATTGGCGTCAGGCGTCTCAGTAGGGATTGTGGAACTTATCGGTATGCGGCTCAGGAGAGTAGCTCCAAGCCGAATTGTTCATCCCTTAATTAAAGCCACCAAAGCCGGTCTCAAGCTTACTACCAGTCAGTTAGAGGCCCATTTTTTAGCCGGTGGTCAAGTAGATCGAGTGGTGAATGCTCTTATTGCTGCCCATCGGGCTGGCATTCCCCTTACTTTTGAACGAGCAGCTGCTATTGACTTGGCCGGTCGAGATGTTCTGGAAGCAGTGAGAATGAGTGTTAATCCCAAAGTCATCCAAACTCCCACTGTAGCGGCTGTGGCCAAAGACGGTATTGAGCTGCAGGCCAAGGCTAGGGTTACTGTACGAGCTAATATCGACCGCTTGGTAGGCGGTGCTGGCGAAGCTACGATTATTGCCCGGGTGGGTGAAGGCATCGTTACCACTATTGGCAGTGCTGAGTCCCACAAGGAAGTATTAGAGAATCCAGATAGTATGTCGGAAACAGTGCTAGAAAAGGGTTTAGATGCCGGAACCGCGTTTGAAATTTTGTCCATTGATATTGCTGATGTAGATGTGGGACGCAATATCGGTGCTAAGCTACAGACTGACCAGGCTGAGGCCGACAAGCGCATTGCCCAGGCTAAAGCTGAGGAGCGTCGTGCCATGGCTATTGCCCACGAGCAAGAAATGCGGGCTGTAGTTCAAGAGATGCGTAGCCGTGTAGTAGAGGCTGAAGCTGAAGTTCCTAAAGCCATCGCCCAGGCGCTACGAGAAGGAAAGTTTGGTGTGCTGGATTATCAGAACTTGAGAAACCTTATGGCTGATACCGACATGCGCGATGCCATTTCTCGCCTGGCACCCAAAGGTTCTGAACCGACCGGTGGCCCTACCATTGATAAGGAGTGATGGCGGTGCCATCCCTCATTTTAAACCTCTTGATTTTTTGGTTTATTGGCAGCCTGATTGCAGGTCAGCGGCGTAGACAGCAACAAACCATGACTGAAACCAAACGGCGGCCTCCAAGGCGAGTGCGTCGTGGGCTCACAGGCCCTCCTTATCAGGAGGAAGACGAAGAGATAGAAACTGTTACCTTAGAAGCGGCGTCCAAGGTGTCAGAGGCGGTTTCTTCCCCGGGAGAAGAACCTGAGCCTCAGCAGCGAAAAACAATGGCAATAGCGACGACCGCACAAGAAGTTACTCAAGACACATCCCTCACCGCTTTGTCTCCAGGACAGCCGCTAGAAGGAACGCCGGCATTAAGTTCGGCTAACTTACTCGCTTCTGGCACTTTAGTCAACTCGTTGATTCTAATGCAGGCTTTGAGCGAGCCCCGCTGTAAGCGTGCCTGGCGTGCCCGTTAAATAATAGCCGTAAAAGAAGCAAGGTCACAAACAAACATCTGTGGCCTTGTTTCTTTGGCAATATATGAATTGCTTTTTAAGTATCTGCAATTTGGCTAGCCATAAGTGATGTCTCAGGCACGTAATTACAGCCATTGTTCCCGCTCAAAGATAATGCGATATCAGGTACCGGTTTGGAAAGATTTAAGGTGTTACGGTATCATTTGAGCACATACATATTCTAAAGAAGAGCCTCAGGCTTGAGGGGGCGCTGGTATGCAGCGAGGGGTGCGTTTTGGGAAAAAATTAGCGGAGTTTTTAGAAATTCCGCAGGACATTGTCTTGGATCTGCCCCGTCTTACTATGGTGGGCAATATTGAAATAACCCTGGAGAACCACCGAGGAATTATTGAATATTTGCCAGAGAGAATTCGATTGGCGTTGCCTCAGGGGGAACTTATGGTTTCTGGGGAGGAATTAGTATTGGTTAGTCTGGCACAAGAGGAAGTAGTCATTCGAGGCTGCATTAAGCGTTTAGAACTGGCTTAAGTGTGGGGGGGTGGCCGGATGTTGTTTCTTAAGAGTTGGTTTTGGTTGCAGGGACAATTATTGATTAAGGTCGAAGGTAAGGAGACAGAGCGACTGCTAAACCAATGTCTGTCTCGGGGCATTTACCTATGGGACATTCATTGGCACGAGGGTATACTGTACTTTCGATTAAGCAGCCGGTCTTTTTCTCGGTTACGCCCGTTGGTGAGGACTCTTAAAGTCCGAGTACGAATCGTAGAAAAATCAGGGATGCCATTTTTTCTCCGAACATTCAGACGGCGGCGAATGCTGGCAGTGGGCGGAGTTTTATTTCTCCTTCTTCTCTATGCTTGGTCTAGCTGTATTTGGTCCGTACAGGTAAAAGGAGTTGGGCACGAGACCCAAAGAAAGGAATTAGCACAGATGTTGCAGGGACGGGGCATCATGTCCGGAGTCCTTAAGGAACGCATCGATCTTAGTGCAGTGGAGCAGGAAGTGCTGGTTCAATTTCCTGAACTGGCCTGGGCACGAGCCTATTTCACCGGAACTCGCTTTGTGCTGGAGGTGGTTCCGAAACTGCCACCTCCTGACCTGGCTAAGCCAGGCCATTTAGTAGCCAAGAAGAGTGGCTTGGTCCTAGATGTGCTGGTGTTGACTGGAAAGCCGCTGGTGGACAAGGGTGCTTCGGTTCAGGTAGGGGATGTGCTTATCTTAGGAGACCAAGGGAGGCGTCCTGTACCGGCCAAGGGGCGAGTATTGGCCAGGATATGGCATGAATGTTATAAAGAAGGAGAGCCGATTGAGCAGTACTGGGTACGCTCAGGCAACACTGCTTCGAGTAGAGTCCTTAAGGTTTTAGCCAGAGAGTTTGTACTCAAAGGTGTTCGGGAGTCGCCATTTCAACATTTTGAGAGTGGTGAAGAACGCAAAAACATATTGCGCTGGAGGAATAGTGGCGGCCCCGTCGAAGTTATAGATAAAACATACCATGAACTGAAGGAAGTTCGCCGTACGCTATCGGAAAAAGAATGCGCCCAGCGTCTTATGGACCAGGCATTGGCCCACTTGAAACAAAACCTAGACGAAGGCTCAAAGATAGTACAGGTGGACAAGAAGGTTTTATCCACGACAGGGGATAGTCCTATTAGGGTGTGGGTGAGAATAGAAGCTGTAGAGGATATCACTACGCCGATACCTTACTACCCCCAGAAACGTGAAGGAGGTACTTTTATTGGGGGAACAACTGGAGAAGAAAGTAGCAGTGGCCAACAATGACGAGGCACTTCGCTTGTTCGGCCAATTCGATGCTAATTTACGATGTTTAGAACGCCAGTTTCCTATCCGGCTGGTGCCGCGAGGGACAGAGGTTGCCATATTAGGCGACAAAGTTGCGGTAGAACAGGCTGCCCAAGTATTGGAGCAGTTGAAGAAATTGGCCCTGGAAGGGAACTTGATTACTCCCCAAGATGTGCAGTTTACAGCCAGCATGATTAAGCGAGGCCAGGGGACGGCGTTAGATCCTACTGAGGAAGATACCATCTTGGTTACTCATCGTGGCAAAGCTGTGAAACCAAAGACGATAGGTCAGAAACGATATATTGAAGCTATTAACAAGCACGATATTGTTTTTAGCATTGGACCGGCAGGGACAGGCAAGACCTATTTGGCCATGGCTATGGCGGTAAAGGCCCTTCGTAGCCGAGACATCAGTCGGATCGTTCTTACGCGTCCAGCAGTAGAGGCTGGTGAAAAGCTAGGGTTTTTGCCTGGTGACTTACAGGAAAAGGTAGATCCTTACTTACGCCCACTCTACGACGCCTTGTATGATTTCTTAGGAACGGACACTTATCAAAAGTATGCGGAAAGGGGTATTATTGAGATCGCTCCGCTGGCATATATGCGGGGCCGGACATTGGACGACGCTTTTATCTTGTTGGACGAAGCTCAGAACACTACGCCGGAACAGATGAAGATGTTTTTGACCCGACTAGGTTTCGGCTCCAAAGCTGTAATCACAGGTGATATTACGCAAATAGATTTACCACCGGGTCGCTTTTCGGGTCTGGAGGAGGTACAGCACGTACTCCAAGATGTGAAGGGCATCGACTTTGCGTATTTTACTCACCAAGATGTGGTACGACACGAATTGGTACAACGAATAATTGCTGCTTACGAGAAATGGGAGAAGGAACACAAAAGTCCGGCTGCTAACAAGGAGGAATAGAGCATGGAGCTGCCTTTCTTGCAGCATCAATCAGGAACGGAGCCTCCTGCATTTGTTAACGCTGAATTTGGGCGGCGTTTAGCCCTAGCAGCCGTTACTTTCCTTTTGATTACTTTGCTGGCTAGTCTTCAGTGGGTACCACAGCGGATCCAACTTTCTGTGGGCCAGCCAGCACCGCGCAACATCATTGCTCCCAAGACGGTCAAATATGAAGAAGAAGAAAAGACAGAGCAGCTTAGAGCTAATGCAGCCGGACTGGTGGAGGCGGTTTTTGACCCAGATGTAAGTGTTCTACAGGGATCGTTAGAAAGTCTGGAGATGGCCTTTGAGATTGTATCTAGGGTACGAAGTTCTTCTTTACCGGTTGAAGAAAAACAAGAGCAGTTGGCGACCGATCTAAACCTGGATTTACCCGCGGAAGCTAGGTTGGTTTTGCTTCATCTTGACCAGGACGAGTTTATGGTACTCCAATCCAAGACGATGGAATTGGTGTGTTCTGTTATGGAAAAGGGAATACGCGAAGCCGATTTACCCATGGTTAAGTCTTCATTGGCTCAAGAGGTGGAGACGGAACAAGGTTCTCCTGCCTTTAAAGAGGCATTGCATGCGCTTACCGAAATTGTGTTGAAGCCCAACCTGGTTTACAACCAGGAAGCAACAGAGCAGCGACGGCAGGAGGCGCGCGATAGCATTCGCCCGGTGGAGAAAACGATTTGGCAAAACACAGTGATTGTCCGTGAAGGCGATCCAGTTACGCCTGAGCATTTAGAGATGCTAAAGGCCCTTGGCCTTTTACAGCAGCGTACCCATTGGACGGCAGTGCTGGGCGTAGCCTTGGTGGTGGCTTTTCTGATGGCGCTTACCATTGCTTATCTTCGCTTTTTGACGCCGGAGGTTTTAAAGAGCTATAAACTATTGTTATTAATGGCATTAATAACAATAGGAACGCTGGCCTTGGGGCGAATATTCTTACTGATACCTGTAGATGTAGCAGTTAAGTTTTTTCCGGTGGCAGCAGGTCCACTGTTGGTGGCGATATTGTTAGATAGCCGACTGGCTGTACTTACAGCTGCAGAGTTGGCTCTTTTGGCGGCCATTATGGCCGGTTCGGAGCTCAGCTTTGTTATTGAAGCTGTAGCTGGAAGCCTGGCAGGCATTTTGGCAGTGCAGAAGGTAAGTCAGCGCAGCGATCTGACTCGCGCCGGATTATTTGTAGGTGGAGCCAATCTTTGCGTGGCCTGGGCGCTAGGACTTATTGCCGGAGCTAAGCCACTGGCGTTGATGGTGGACGGTATAGCTGGCATACTAAACGGTCTTTTAGCAGCGGTGTTGGCTATTGGCCTATTGCCTTTTGTGGAAACCGCTTTTGGTATTACCACTCCGGTGAGATTGTTGGAACTGGCCAACCCCAATCATCCGTTACTTAAACGGTTGTTGTTTGAAACGCCGGGGACGTATCATCACAGTATCTTGGTGGGTAATTTAGCTGAGGCAGCGGCAGATGTGGTTGGAGCCGACGGATTGCTGGTTAGGGTTGCCAGCTATTATCACGATGTGGGCAAGATAAAACGACCTGAGTTTTTTATTGAGAACCAAATAATGGCTTCTAATCCACATGACAAAATGAGCCCCAGCTTATCGACTCTTGTTATCACCTCGCATATCAAGGAAGGGCTGGAATTGGCTCGCGAGTATAAGTTACCCCCTGCTATTACTGATATCTTAAGGCAACATCACGGAACCACATTGGTTTCTTACTTTTATCACCAGGCGACTGCTGCTGCCGAAGATCCGATACAGGAAGATAATTTCCGCTACGATGGTCCTATACCCCAAACTAAAGAGGCAGCGCTAGTGATGTTAGCTGATGCTGTAGAGGCGGCGGTACGATCCCTTACTGACCCTGCACCCGGCAAAATAGAAGGTGTGATTAGGAAGATAACAAAGGACCGGTTAAATGATGGGCAGTTGGATCAGAGCGACTTAACGCTCAGGGATTTGGATAAAACAGCGGCAGCCTTTACGAAGGTTTTGACTGGCATTTATCACCGTCGGGTTCAGTATCCGGATAATAAAGAGGAAGCCATTGCTGAGTCCTAACTAAAGGTAAAGATGAAGAGAGGAAGCTTGCAACATGCCACTTATTACAGCTGTTGTTCCGGAAGACTTAGATGTACGTATGGAATGGTTTGAATTGCTGCAGCAGGTAGGGGAAGAAATGCTGGACCAAGAAGGAATGACTGGAGCTGAAGTGAGTCTACTGCTGACAAACGATACACATATTCACGAGCTTAATAAAAAATGGCGCGGGATTGATGCCCCTACGGATGTATTATCGTTCGCATTGCGTGAGGGAGAGCGTATTTTGTTGCCGGCAGAAGGACAGCCGGAACTGTTAGGAGACGTGGTTATTTCAGTTCCACGTGCGCAAATCCAAGCTGAAAAGTACGATCATAGTGTAGAGCGGGAGTTGGCATTTTTATTAACCCATGGTATTTTGCATTTACTGGGGTATGATCATCAAACACGTTCTGATGCAGAAACAATGGAAATCAGACAGGAAGCGGTCTTGTCTGATTTAGGCTTGGGTCGTAGAGGAAGAGGTGTCTAAAATGGCCCATCGCCCTTTTAGTGAGAGCTTGCGGTTTGCTTGGGCAGGCTTGATTTGGGCTTGGCAAACTCAAGGCAATATTCGTCGTCACACTTTTGCTGCTATTATGGCCTTGATGTTGGCGCAAGTGTTGGCACTCAGTTGGGTAAAGCAAGCGTTGCTGGTATTGACAATAACCATGGTAATTACGGCTGAACTAATGAATACTGCTGTGGAAACAGTAATTGATCTATGTAACCCGTGCTACCATCCTTTGGCAAAACGAGCTAAAGATGTGGCTGCAGCTGCTGTATTAGTAGCAGCATTGGCAGCTGTTGCGGTGGGTGTTTTTTTGTTTGTACCACCTTTGCTATTTGTTTTAACCGACCGGTAGCTTGTTTAAACCTTCGGCCTATGGCATACTTAAGTAAGGTTTAAATAGAGAGAAAACGGTGTTGAGAGGGGAGGGTGCGCCAAGTGCTAAAGGTGGCCGATCAACAAGCACAACAGGTGCGCACTGGGGAGAAGTTTTCTTCGCGTACACAAAAGGTTATTATAGCTTTGGTAGTATTATTATTTATAGTTAATTCTTTAGTGTTAGCAATGCTCACTGGTTATTTAAAACTACCTCACAAAGCTTTGCCCTTGGAAATAGCTAAAAACGCTGGCAATCTGTTGGTAGACTATAGTCAACGCGTAGCACGAGATTTGAATGTAGAGCAGAATCAGGCAGTGCGAGCGGCATTGGCTAAATTTAAGTTCGAGTTGGAACAGGCCAGTAATCCGGAACAAGTAGCACAAGTCATTTTGCGCTATGGACGCGAAACCCAAGATGTTATTTTAAGAGAACAGGAGAACGTGCGCCGGGAAGAGGTGTTGTCATTTATTCGCCAGGAACCTCGTCTAGCTAGCATGTTAGGGGAGGCAACAATCACAGTTACCAGGGGTGAAGAAAAAGGGCTGGAGATTGACGATCCTTCCAAATTATTGTCGCCGGATACCAAGGCCAAAATGAAGGCTAGCAAGTCTTTGGCCTTACTAGAACAGGTGGTAGAAGTAAAAGTAGTGGACGGGCGGGCTAGTTTGGTTACGCCTGCATCGGTGCTAGAGAGACTTAAACATGCGGAAAAAGAAGTTGAGGCTTTGCGGGCCCGACTACAAGAAGTCAAAGCCAAAACAGGCCTTGCTCCATATAGTGGGAGTGGAATAATTATTCGCTTATACGATGCCCAAGGAAGTGTTGGCATGGGTGAGATCGTACACGATTATGATGTGCGCGACATTGTCAACGAATTGTTTTCTGCCGGTGCAACCGGTATTGCTGTAAATGGTCAGCGAATAGTAACAACTTCGTCGATTCGTTGTGCAGGACCGGTGATTTTGGTTAATCAAAAACCCATCGCTGTTAACCCAGTGACTGTATACGCTTTAGGGGATCCGGAGGTTCTAGACAGTAGCTTAGATCTGATACGGGCTCAATTTAGTGCTTCGGGAGTTCGATTAGAAGTTGAACAGGTAACTGACATCACCTTGCCGGCACATGAAGAAAGCAGCGTAGTAGGGGGGTAGGCTGTGCAGCGGAAGAAGAAATGGTTGGCTTTAAGCTTAATGCTGGTGCTAGTGTTATCGTTAAGTGTTGGTTGCCGTCATCTAAAGGGATCTTCTGAACAGAACCCTGAAGATGAAGAGCCGGTACCGGCGGGAGAAGAGGTTAAGGAGCAATTCTTTTGTCCGTTAGACGGGGTTGCAGTAGATGATGCAACTAAGATAGAACGACGTCCACTGGCTGTGATGATTGGTAACATCCCCGGACTGGCAGAGCCTTCAGGTGTAGATAAGGCTTGTTTGGTTTTTGAAATGCTAGCCGAAGGTGGCATTACTCGGCTAATGCCGATCTTTTTGCACCAGGATGCTACCTCTGTGGGATCGGTACGAAGCGCCCGCCATTATTTTCTGGATAAAGTGTTGGAGTTTAATGCTGCTTATGGACATTGTGGCTATAGTCCGCAAGCCAAACAAGATATCAGCAAACTAAAAGTAATTTCATTGAATGAGTTTTATCTTCCTCAAGTGTATTGGCGGATACGGACTAAGAAAGAACCACACAATGTATATACCAGTACCGAGCATCTTTTTGCTGAGTTGGAGCGTCGGGGTTTGTTGAGAGCGCCGTCACCGGTACAATTTAGTTTCTACGATGAAAATAGCCAACAACAGCCTTTAGGTGCTGGCTGCAAAAAAGTAACGCTGCATTTTTCACCTGATTATACAGTGGGATATGTGTGGGATGATGTTGCTGATGGCTATGCCCGCTTTGTAAACGGAAAGCCCCAGAAGGATGAAGCCAGCGGCAAACAGTTGGTAGCTAAGAATGTATTGGTGCAGTTTGTAGACGGCACTCGCGTACTAGATAACGAAGGTCGTCTGGATATGAAGTTGGTTGGGCAAGGCAGTGGACGTATGTTTCAGCAGGAAATCACCTATGAACTTAACTGGTCTAAACAAAGCCGTGCCGAGCCTACTAAATGGACGGATAAAACCGGCGCGGGTATTCGACTTGTACGAGGTCAAAGCTGGATTGAGATATTGCCTCGCACGACAAAGGTGGTATGGGAGTAGCAGCAGGAGGGACAACGATGACAGAGCAGGAATCCCAACTGGTTGAGGCAGCTCGGAGGGCCCGAAAGCAGGCTTATGCTCCCTACTCTAATTACCAGGTAGGTGCAGCGCTAAGAACGGCCACCGGGCGTATTTTTACCGGCTGTAATATTGAAAATGCCGCCTATGGTGCAACGGTTTGTGCCGAACGGGTGGCAGTGTTTAAAGCTATTTCTGAAGGAGAGAAGGACTTGGTGGCGTTGGCGGTGGCAGCTTCAGGGGACGACATGGCTTCACCTTGTGGTACTTGTCGCCAAGTGCTTTATGAATTTGCACCGGACCTTATTTTGTATTTAACCGGTAGCACTGGATCCATAGAGAGTACTACGCTAAAACAATTGTTGCCTCGGGCCTTTGGGCCGGCACATCTGATGGAGGATAGCACATGAGCAAGTATCGAAGTGGTTTTGTAGCCCTGTTAGGGCGTCCTAATGTAGGGAAGTCCACGCTTCTTAATAGCTTGGTTGGGGACAAGGTAGCTATAGTTACCGATAAGCCCCAGACGACTCGAAACCGCATTCAGGGAATATATACTGATGAACAGCGACAAATTATTTTCATTGATACGCCCGGTATTCACCGGCCAAGAACCCGCCTGGGTTCATACATGGTCAAAGTAGCTCAAGGGGCCTTGGGAGGGGTTGATGTGGCATTACATGTGGTGGACGGCAGGGTGCCTATTGGGCAAGGTGATAGGCACATTGCATCTCGTTTTTCGGGTGTTGGTGTGCCGGTGTTACTGGCGGTAAATAAGATCGACATGTTAAACCGAGCGCAAACGGTGTTGGCCCTAGATAGTTATTCCCGGTTGGCAGACTATACGGAAATAGTTCCCATTTCTGCCTTAAAAGGGGATAACGTGTCCCGTTTGTTAGAGGTAATAACCAAGTATCTTCCTGAGGGACCGCAATTTTACCCGGAGGATACCATTACCGATCAGCCGGAAAGGTTTACAGTGGCTGAGCTAATTCGAGAGCAGGTGCTAGAACTTACTTGGGATGAAGTACCCCATGCGGTAGCTGTTTTGATAGAAGAGATGGCTGAACGGGAAGGGAAGGATTTATTGTATATCCGAGCTACGGTTTTAGTGGAGAAGGAGTCCCAGAAACGAATCATTATCGGACGAGGTGGACGGCAGCTCAAAGCCATTGGTCAAGAGGCCCGGGCCAGCATTGAGGAATTGTTTGGACAACGAGTGTACCTAGATCTTTGGGTGAAAGTTAAGGAGGACTGGCGTGACCGGGAACGTTCGCTGCACGAGTTAGGATTTACCGATAGTTAATAAGGAGAGTCCAGGCTTTGTCTTTATATAATTTAGAGGCAGTGGTGCTCCGCAGTCGCAATTTGGGCGAGGCAGATAAGATAATAACGCTGTATTCTCGAGAACGCGGTAAGGTACGGGCTGTAGCTCGGGGAGCACGGCGACCCCGGAACCGTTTGCGGGCCGGGGCTGAGGTTTGTACCCATGGCCAGTATCTTGTATTCGAAAACCGAGGGCTGGATGCAATTAGCCAGTGCGATATTGTGAATTCCCATCGTCAGCTACGAGAGGATTTGGTAAAAGCTGCCGGTGGGGCCTATGTGCTGGAATTGTTTGATGTTTTTACTGAAGAGGGAGAACCTAAAGGAGATCTATTTCCGTTCCTGTTGGCAGTGCTTCAGGCTTTGGAAGCAGACGCCGATTTAGAATTGGTTTTACGGGCGGTGGAAATAGGTTTGCTGGCCAGGTTGGGATATTTGCCGGAACTGAAAGCGTGTGTTATTTGTGGCAAGTCGCTAAGTGAGGCCACAGCTTTTAGCGTATCAAGAGGGGGTGCGCTTTGCGCTGCATGTCGCCAGAATGATGTTGATGCTTTTTCAGTTACAGCTGGTACCTTGGCTACCCTTAATTATTTGCTTCGAACACCGTTTGATCAAGCGCGGAAACTGCGTGTTCCTTCAGACATGCGAGGTGAGCTTAAGAATATCACTGTAAGTTGCATAAGAGCTCTGTTAGGGCGGGATATTAATTCTGCTGCCTTTTTAGCTTTGGTTCAGGAGACAGTGAGAAAAAGTTGACAGGCTTTTTCAGATCTGGTACAGTTTTTATATATGCGTGGGCTACAGTGAAGGGAATCGGTGCCGCTGGTACCTTTTAGAGAGCGGGGAGGGTGTAAACCCGTAGGCAAGGCGGTTACTGGGGGTCCCGGAGTAGCGTGATTAGCTAAAAGAAAGAGGGCCGGTTAGTGTGGCCAACCAGGGTGGAACCGCGGGAGAAGTCTCGTCCCTGACTCAGGGCGAGATTTATTTTTTTGTCAACACAGCTACCAAGGAGGGAAAACGGTGAATTTCCAAGAAATCATCCTTAAGCTACAAGAATTTTGGGCAGGACAAGGTTGTGTACTACAACAACCATACGATGTGGAAAAAGGAGCAGGCACCATGAATCCGGCTACTTTTCTCCGTGCCTTAGGCCCGGAACCTTGGAATGTAGCCTATGTGGAGCCATCGCGACGGCCTAATGACGGTCGCTACGGCGAAAACCCCAACCGCCTCTATCAGCATCATCAGTTCCAGGTGATCATGAAGCCTTCTCCCGATAACATTCAGGATCTGTATCTTAAGAGTCTGGTGTCTTTGGGTATTGACCCGCTAGAGCACGATATCCGTTTTGTGGAGGATAACTGGGAATCACCAACGCTAGGTGCATGGGGCCTGGGTTGGGAGGTTTGGCTCGATGGTATGGAGATCACCCAATTTACTTATTTCCAGCAGGTAGGTGGCCATGATGCGCGCCCTGTTTCGTCAGAGATCACCTACGGCTTGGAACGTATTGCCATGTTTATTCAGGAGAAGGATAATGTCTACGATGTAGTTTGGGTGGACGATATTACCTATGGGGATATTTTCCTTCAGTTTGAGGTGGAACATTCTTATTACAACTTCGAGGATTCTGATCCGGCAACATTGTTTAAGCTGTTCGATACTTATGAGCGCGTTGCTACCGAGTTATTGGCCAAAGATCTGGTTTTACCGGCCTATGACTATATTCTCAAATGTTCGCATACGTTTAATCTTTTAGATGCGCGCGGTGCCATTAGTGTGACTGAACGCACCGGTTATATAGGACGAGTGCGTGTCTTGGCACGGGAATGTGCTGATGCCTACGTAAACAAACGTGAGAAGCTAGGCTTCCCTCTGCTAACACGAGAGGAGGCGGCAGTATGAGTCGAGATTTAGTGTTTGAAATTGGGTGTGAAGAGATACCGGCCCGCTTAATGCCAGAAATGCTGAATCAGCTCAAGACTTTGGCCGAAAACATGTTTACGTCTACGCGCCTGAGTTTTGCAGAAGCGACCGTTATGGGAACTCCGCGGCGATTGGTATTGGTGGTTAAAGATTTAGCTGAAGAAACGACCCCACAAGAATTCCAGGTGAAGGGGCCTCCGGCTAAGGCTGCTTTTGATACCGCTGGCCAACCAACTCGTGCTGCTGAAGGATTTGCCCGGAGTCAAGGGGTGGAACTTTCAAAGCTAAAGGTGCGTACAGTGGATGGGGGCCAATATGTTTTTGCCACCAAACGTGAAGAGGGACGTCCAACGCAGCAGGTTTTGGCAGAGGGTTTGCCGGCATTGGTCCGGAGTCTGTCTTTCCAGCGGCCAATGCGTTGGGGAAGCAGAGAACTTAAATTTGTTCGCCCTATTAGATGGTTGCTCTCATTGTTCGGTTCCGAGGTGGTGGAATTTGATATAGAGGGAATCAGGAGCGATCGTTATACATTTGGCCATCGGTTTTTAGCTCCGGGGCCGTTTGCCGCATCTGATGCTGGAGATTATTTCCATTGTTTAGAAAGAGGATTCGTGGTATTGGCTCCAGAAGAACGTAAGAGGATAATTCGTGCTCAGGGAGATGAACTGGCCAACCAAATAAAGGGACGTGTTCTCTGGACCGAAGAACTATTAAATGAGGTAACATTTCTAGTAGAGTACCCTACAGCACTCATGGGCTCCTTTGCTCATGACTACCTAACCTTACCTGCTGATGTGATCATTACTCCCATGAAGGATCACCAGCGTTATTTCCCAGTTGTCAATAAAGAAGGGGATTTGCTACCTTATTTTGTCGCTGTTCGAAACGGCACTGCCGATCATCTAGACAAGGTCCGGGAAGGCAATGAGAATGTACTGCGGGCCCGGTTGGCTGACGCGCGTTTCTTCTTCGAAGAAGATCGAAAGATATCATTGGCCGACAGGGTCAAACAGCTGGAGGCAATTGTTTTCCAAGAGAATTTGGGCACCCTATACGACAAGAGTCAGAGACTTATGGCTCTGGCCCAATTCTTGGCTCGCAGGGCGGGCTTGGATAAAGTGGCTACTTCGTTGGTAGAGCGGGCGGCGTTTTTGGCTAAAGCCGATCTGACAACTAACATGGTTAACGAGTTTCCTGAGCTTCAAGGTTTAATGGGGCGGGAATACGCCTTGCTTAAAGGGGAGCACGCCAGTGTAGCCCAGGCTATAGCGGAACAATACTTACCTCGCTTCGCCGGTGATGAGCTGCCAGCGACTTTAAGCGGTGCGTTACTGGCAATCAGCGACAAAATTGATACTATCGTAGGCTGTTTTGGTGCGGGCTTAATTCCCACCGGCTCTGAAGATCCTTATGGTCTACGGCGACAAGCCAATGGGTCGATAAACATTATACTGGATCAGGAATTGGATCTTTCTCTGGTAGAGCTAGCTGAGAAAGCAGCGGCATTATATGAAGAACAAGAGCTTTTGCCACGTTCTGCCAATGACGTGGTTGCCGAGGTGAGAGAATTTCTCACTCAGAGATTGCGTGTTGTACTAGAAGATCGCGACCTAAGGTACGATGTGGTGGATGCTGTACTGGCAGTGTTACCTGAGCATCCTAGCCAATCTTATCGTCGGGCTGAACTCATTACCCAATTAAGAAAAGAACCCTTTTTTGCCAATATGCTTCAGGCTTTTGTTCGGGTGGGGAACTTGGCCTGTAAGGCCGGGAATGAGGAGCTAAGACCAGAACTTTTGACTGAACAGGCAGAAATAGAACTATATCACCATTACCTGAAACTTAAGGATAGGGTGCCTTGTTTGGTAGCGGAGGATCGGGGACGGGAAGCCATTGAACAACTATCTGCTTTGGCTGAACCAGTAGATCGCTTTTTTACCGATGTGCTGGTTATGGCCAAAGAACCTAAAATCCGAGCTAATCGATTGTCTTTGCTAAAAGCGATACGGGATTTGGCGTTATCCATTGCCGATTTTAGTCGTCTTGTTTCAGAAGCTTAAAGAAAATATGTTACCTGCGCAGGAAAAAAAGAGGGTTTTTCCTGCGCAGGGAGAATATCCTTCAGTAACAGCCTACAAGTTCCAGCATCTCTGACGCATACCATTATATAATTTGCGTGTGGTATGGTTATATATGGTTAGGAGGAGGGTGATGCGTCATCCAACTAACGGCACGACAAAAACATATAGTGGCTATCGTGAAATCCGAAGGCCCGATTACTGGCGAAGAAGTAGCTAACCGCCTGGGCGTGACTCGAGCCACCCTGCGTCCTGACCTTACAGTTCTCACCATGGCAGGTATATTAGAGGCGAAACCGCGAGTAGGATATACCTATATAGGCGAGGGAGATATGGAAGCCTTGTCCTACCTAAAGGAACTTACAGTGGGGGACGTAAAGGCAGCGCCGGTGGTAGTTTCTGTAGGTACCACTGCTTATGATGCCTTGGTCACCATGATGTTAGAGGATCAGGGTACAGTCTTTGTGGTGGACGAAGATGGTTTTTTAGCAGGGGTAGTTTCTCGTCGGGACTTACTAAGATTGAGCTTGGGCCGGACGGATCTTAATAATGTCCCGGTGGGACTTATTATGACCCGCGTGTCCCAAGTTATAACTGCTTCTCCGGAGGAGAGCGTTTTCACTGCAGCCCAAAGATTAACTGTTTATCAAGTAGAAGCACTTCCGGTAGTGCGTAAAAAGGCAGCTCCCAATGACCGTGGCGAAAAACAAGAACTGATAGGACGGATTACCAGGAGTAGGATTACCAAACTCTTTTCCGAGCTTGGAGAAAAAATCAACTAAGGGGGGATGACGTATTAAAGAGGAACGACCAGTGGTTTTCATCCTCTCGGATTCATTGGGGGAGACGGCAGAATTAGTGGTTCGAGCGGCTTTGTGTCAATTTGAATCTTCGCCACCGGCCAAGGTAAGACGGATACCATTCGTAGCCGATCCCGCCCATGTGGAAGAGGTGCTTTGTGAGGCTGAGGGGATAAACTGTGTGCTTGTTTATACCTTTGTGTTACCAGAGCTACGCCAGGCCGTGGCCCAAGGGGCTAAAGAACGAGGTTTGTGTGCAGTGGATGTAATGGGCCCTGTTCTAACAGCCCTAGGCAGAATAATGCCTGGTCCGCCAAAACTCGAGGCTGGCTTAGTGCACCGTTTGGACGAGGATTACTTTGAACGCATAGAAGCAATAGAATTTGCTGTGAGATTTGATGATGGAAAAGATTTCCGCGGTTTCAGCTGGGCTGATGTAGTGCTGATAGGTATTTCCCGTACGTCTAAGACGCCACTTTCTTTGTACCTAGCCAATCAGAAGATTAAAGCGGCTAATCTGCCTTTGGTGTCGGGTATATCACCTCCTGAGGAGTTATTTGCTCTTCCTCCTGGGAAAGTTATTGGTCTGACAGTTTCGGCAGAAAAACTGGTGGAAATTAGGCAAGAAAGGCTACGAACTATGGGTTTGGAAGTAAATGCCGATTATGCTAGCCCGGCGCGGATTGCCAAAGAAGTTGAGTTCGCTGAAGAAATAATGACAAAACTAAAATGCCCAGTTCTCGATGTTACTAACATGGCTGTAGAAGAGATTGCAACTAAAATAATGCAACTAATTAACTGGAGGTAAAACTTATGACCAAATATGTCTATACTTTTGCTGAAGGCAACGCTAATATGAGGACACTTCTAGGAGGAAAAGGAGCAAACCTAGCTGAAATGACTAGGATTGAGCTTCCTGTGCCGCCGGGGATTATTGTGACTACGGAAGCTTGCCTGGACTTCTACCAAGAAGAGGGTGGCAAATTCCCAGAGGGCCTAGAAGAGCAGATTCGCCAGGGTATTAAGTATCTGGAGCAGGCCATGGATAAGAAGTTTGGGGACGCAAATGATCCACTGTTGGTTTCGGTGCGTTCAGGAGCTCCGGTATCTATGCCCGGTATGATGGACACTATTTTGAACCTGGGCCTTACCGACGTTAGTGTGCAAGGTCTTGCAGAGAAGACAGAAAATGAGCGGTTTGCCTATGACTGTTACCGCCGGTTTATCCAGATGTTCGGCGATGTGGCCATGAGCATACCCGGCGAAAAGTTTGAGGATGCCCTAGCTGAGCTAAAAAACGCTAAGGGTGTGGTGCTGGATACCGATCTGACTGCGGATCACCTAAAAGAGCTGATTCAAGAGTTCAAAGCTATTTATCGTGAGCACGTAGGCGAGGATTTCCCTCAAGATCCCTATTCCCAGCTTCTGTCCGCTGTTCACGCTGTCTTTGCTTCTTGGAACAACGAGCGGGCCAAGGTTTATCGGCGCCTTAATAAGATTTCTGATGATCTGGGTACAGCAGTGAATATCCAGGTGATGGTGTATGGCAATATGGGCCCAACTTCCGGTACCGGTGTTGCATTTACCCGTAATCCGGCTACTGGTGAGAATGCGTTGTATGGCGAGTATCTAATAAATGCCCAAGGGGAAGACGTAGTGGCGGGTATACGTACTCCTGAGCCGATAGATCATCTTAAAGAGGAATTTCCGAATATCTATGACGAGTTCCATCGGGTGGCCAAGTTGCTGGAAGACCATTATCATGACCTGCAAGATATCGAATTCACTGTGCAAGAGGGCAAACTCTACATTCTACAAACACGCTCGGGCAAACGCACAGCTGCTGCAGCCATAAAAGTAGCCGTGGACTTAGTGAGGGAAGGAAAAATTTCTAAGCAGGAGGCCTTGCTTAGAGTAGATCCGGCCCAGTTAGTACAGCTTATGCACCGACGCATTGATCCGGAGGCAAAAATCGAGATTGTGGCTACTGGGTTACCGGCATCTCCAGGTGCAGCTACTGGAAAAGTGGTTTTCACAGCTGATGAAGCCGAAGCCCGGGGCAATGATGGGGAGAACGTGATCTTGGTACGTACTGAGACCACTCCCGACGATATTCACGGCTTGGTATCAGCACGAGGCGTACTAACCAGTCGTGGTGGTATGACTAGTCACGCAGCTGTGGTGGCACGCGGTATGGGTAAACCGGCTGTTTGTGGTTGTGAGGGTATCAAGATTGATGCCGAGAGCGAATTATTTGTAGTGGGAAATGAGACTGTTAAAAAAGACGATGTTATTACTATCGATGGTGCCACGGGACACGTCATTTTGGGTGTGGCCCCAATGATCGAGCCCGAGCTTACCGGCGATTTTGAGACTATCTTAGATTGGGCGGACGAGGTTAGGACCTTGGATGTGCGGGCTAATGCCGATTATCCACGGGATGCTAACCAGGCTCGGCAGTTTGGAGCTAACGGTATTGGTTTATGCCGTACAGAACACATGTTTATGGAGCCATCGCGCTTACCTATAGTGCAAGAGATGATTTTAGCCGGTACGCCGGAAGGTCGTCGAGAGTCTTTAGCTAAATTGCTTTCCATCCAAGAAGAAGATTTTTACGGTATCTTAAAAGCCATGGCTGGTTACCCGGTTACCATTCGTCTACTGGATCCTCCTTTGCACGAGTTCTTGCCAAAAGTAGAAGAGCTGTTGGTTAAGATTACAGAGCTCAGAATTACTAAGAAAGATCCAGAACGTCTTAGCCAGCTACAAGAGCTATTGCGGAAGGTTCGAGCTTTGGCAGAATTCAACCCCATGCTGGGGCACCGTGGTTGCCGTCTTGGAGTTACGTTCCCGGACGTCTACGAAATGCAGGCCCAAGCGATTTTTAACGCCGTAAGCCGTTTGGTCAAAGAAGGAGTAGAGGTTTATCCGGAGATCATGATTCCATTGGTAGGCATACCTGCAGAGTTAGAGTTGTTGCGGGAGATCGTGGTTCAGGTGGCAGAGAAGACCAAAGAACGCGAAGGTGTCCAGTTTGAGTACAAAGTTGGCACCATGATTGAGTTACCAAGGGCTTGCTTGGTGGCTGACAAAATTGCCCAGCATGCCGACTTCTTCTCTTTTGGTACCAATGATCTAACTCAAACCACCTTTGGTTTTAGTCGAGATGATGCTGAGGGCAAATTCCTTCCAGCCTATATAGAGAAGAAAATTCTTCAAGAGAACCCGTTTGCTGTACTAGATGAGGAAGGAATGGGACAGCTTATTGCCCTAGCTGTAGAAAAAGGAAGATCAGTTAGGAACGATCTACACGTTGGTATTTGCGGTGAACATGGCGGAGATCCTGAATCCATCGACTTTTGTCACCGGACCGGTTTTGACTATGTTAGTTGTTCTCCTTTTAGGGTGCCAGTGGCAAGGCTTGCGGCGGCGCGAGCTGAGCTCTTAAACCGCAATAAATAAAGCGTAATAAAGCCCGCGCCTAGGCGCGGGCTTATACGCACCCAGTAGCAGGGGGGAAGGGTATGCTGGTTCGCGAACAAGCGGAGATTCGAGAAGCCGAAGAATTGTCATCGTTGGCCCAGCTGGCGGCTGAGAGCCGTGGACGGATGCGACCGGAGGAAGAATGTAGTGTCCGAACAGTTTTTCAACGGGATCGGGATCGGATTATCCATTCTAAAGCCTTTCGCAGATTAAAACATAAAACCCAAGTTTTTATTTCCCCCGAAGGAGATCATTATCGCACTCGTCTTACTCATACTTTAGAAGTAGCGCAAATTGCTCGTACTATTGCTCGGGCGTTACGCCTTAACGAAGATTTAACCGAAGCCATCGCTTTAGGCCATGATTTGGGGCATACTCCTTTTGGCCATACAGGTGAGGAAGCGCTAAACAAGGTGTTCCCGGGAGGCTTTCATCATAATGAGCAAAGCTTAAGAGTGGTAGATGTTCTAGAAGGAGGTTCCGGTCTGAACCTAACTCAAGAGGTACGTGATGGAATCTTAAACCATACTGGATCTGGGAAAGCAAGTACATTAGAAGGGACAGTGGTGCGCTGGGCAGATCGCATTGCTTACATCAATCATGATATCGATGATGCATTACGAGCTCAGATTATTGCTCCCCGAGATTTTCCGGAAGGATTATTTGCACTGTTGGGCGATACACATAGCCAACGTATAAATACTATGGTTACCGACATAATCAAGACTAGTTATGGATGCCCGATTATCCAAATGAGTCCCAAAGTGGGCCAAGCTACCAATTTACTGCGCAGCTTTTTGTTTGAACGTGTTTACATTGGATCGGAAGCTAAGACTGAAGAAGCAAAAGCCCGGCATCTCATAGAAAGTCTGTATTTTTATTTTTTAGACCACCCTGAGTCCTTGCCAGATGAGTATACTAAGGCTGCTCATGGACGGACGGAGCGAGCAGTATGCGATTATATTGCCGGCATGACTGACCGTTTTGCTAAAGCTGAGTTTCTGCGTTGCTTTTTTCCTCGTTCTTTTGGCAATGGTCTACTTTGGGATTGATCGCTGACCCCGACATATTCTCATCTTGAAAGCCATAAGATGCTGTTAGACGAGAATAGAGGCAAAAGGGGGAGCACAGTGGGAACAACTTGTATTTTTCGCATTCTTACTGCCCCAGGGGGATCAGTGGGCCCGCGATATCGTTGTCTGGCAGGGGATGTGGAATTTATTGCTACATATGGTAGCAGCAATATTTGCGATGATTGTCCCATACCGGAACTTATGGCTAAAGAGCATTGTCTTTTTTTAGAGCCTGGAAAACATTTTCTTAACAGTACGGATAGTGTACTGGTGTTACGCTGTACTAAGTTTGATACCATATTGTCTAATCAAGATCAGTGTCAGCAGTGTCCCAGCTACACATGCCATAATACTGGCTAGGATATTTTCCCAGCACAGGGGGCATAATGGGAAAATGACAATCTTTATCAGCAATGCCAAAGAGCGCAAGCAGGAAATCCTGCCTATCTGACGAAAAATAAGTATACAGGTAGGTGGGAGAGATGAACCGCGGTATAATTTCTGAACGGTTTGTGGAAGAAGTGCGTGCCGCTTCAGATATAGTAGACGTAATTAGTGACTATGTACGGTTGAAAAAAGTAGGTCAAAATTTTGTCGGGCTATGCCCTTTTCACAGTGAAGACACTCCTTCTTTTACTGTCAACCGTGAGCGGCAGATGTTTTACTGCTTTGGCTGCAATGTAGGCGGCGATGTGTTTGAGTTTATCAAAAAGCGAGAAATGGTGGATTTTCCCGAGTCTGTTCGCCTGCTGGCAGAACGAGCCCGTCTTCCGGTGCCATCATCGAGCCCGGCCCATAAGAAAAGACAGTTAGAGAGTCAAACATTGTACTATGCTGGGGAACTAGCTCAGCAGTATTTCCAATCGTGTCTTCAGCACCGCCAAATAGGTGCTGAGGCACGTGCTTATCTGGAAAATCGTGGCATTGACGCCGCCGTGGCAGAGAAATTTGGTCTAGGCTTTGCACCTGAGAGGTGGGAGGGTGTGATCCAGCACCTAAAAAAGCATGGAGTGTCAGAGGCTACTATTGTCAAGGCCGGGCTGGCCATACCACGCCCGAGGGGGAGTGGTGCCTACGATCGATTTCGGGGCCGAATAATGTTTCCTATTCGTGATTTTCGTGGTCGAGTGGTGGCTTTTGGGGGTAGAGTATTAGGGCCTGGGGAACCTAAATATCTGAACTCTCCAGAGACCCCGATTTATCGTAAAAGCAGATTGCTCTACGCTTTGGATTTGGCCCGCTCCGGTATTGAACGTGAGAATGCAGCACTTATTGTGGAAGGCTATCTAGATGTATTGGCTTGTCATCAGCATGGTTTTGATTTTGCTGTAGCTTCGCTAGGAACGGCTCTCACGTCGGAACAATTGTCGTTGCTAAAGCGTTTCACCAAGCACATGTTTATAGCTTATGATGCCGATAAAGCTGGTCAGACAGCTACTGTACGCGGGTTGCAGTTAGCACGGCAAGCTGGATGTCAGTTAAAAGTGCTGTTGTTACCGGAAGGCAAGGATCCGGACGATGTTATTCGTGTTCACGGGCCAAAGGCGTTCGCTACTTTAATAGAGCAGGCTTTGCATGTTCCTGCTTACTATTTCCAGAGACTGACTGAGCGTTATGACATATCTACTTTAGAAGGCCGGTTGACTGTGGCTAAAGCCATGGTTCCTCACTTAGCGGGTATAGAAAACCTGATTGAGCGGGAAGAGTATACCAAAATGGTGGCAGAGGAACTGAAATTGAGTCAGGAGGCACTACGGGCTGAAATACAGGAGTCAAAGCGAGTTCAACAAAAAAGTAGTTATAAGGAACAAAAGACGAAGGCTAAATCAAAACCGTCTTTGCTACCGGCCACATATCAGGCTGAAACTGGTGCACTAATTGGTTTGGGTAGCTTGTTCCTTACCTACCCTGAAACAAGATCGATCATTGCTGCAAGCATTCCTAAAGACCACCTGAGCAACTTACCGCAAGCGGTGGTGCTCAAGACTATGCTAGCGCTGTTCGAACAAGGTAGCAGCGATTTTTCTTTGTCTGGGCTCGCGGAAATGTTACCGGACCAGCAGGCTCGAGATGCTCTCGCCCAGCTAGCGGTTCAGACTCCACCGGTTGGTGATACCTCTGTTTTAATCGCTGATTTTGCCGGTCGCCTTGAACTTTTTTGGGTTCAAAAAGAGATACAATCTTTAAGGCGGGAAATAAATTCCCGAAATAGAGCAGGGAAAAACGAAGATAGCGCGAATTTAATACGTAGGCTGGCTGACTTACACTGCCAGGAAGTTTCGCTTAAACAACCAAGCCAAGGAAGAAACCCCATGGACGGCTGGAAGGAAGGGGGGACGAGACATGCCGAAAAAGGATGATATATTAAGCATCGAAGGTCTATCTGAGCTTATTAAAGCGGGTAAAAAGACGGGTACTGTTTCTTATGCAGAGATTATGGATGCCTTACAAAATGTGGAACTTGACCCCGAACAGATTGACCACGTCTACGGGGTGTTAGCAGAAGCTGGGATCGAAGTGAGCGACGAAGACGGCAATGTCGAACCCCTAGCAGCAGAAGAGGAGTCGGAAGAGGAAGAAGATGAAGTTGATCTTTCGGTTCCAGAGGGTGTTGCTATTGATGATCCTGTGCGGATGTACCTAAAAGAGATTGGCCGAGTGCCACTTTTGACTGCCGAGGAAGAAGTGGAACTGGCTAAAGGTATAGAACAGGATGATATGGAGTGTAGGCGTCGTTTGGCTGAGGCAAACC
This sequence comes from Bacillota bacterium, assembly GCA_012839445.1. GTDB lineage: Bacteria > Bacillota > DTU030 > DUMP01 > DUMP01 > DUNI01. The sequence goes on along the minus strand of DUNI01000189.1, from coordinate 23,605 downwards.
TACGGTTGGTAGTAAGTATTGCTAAACGCTATGTCGGTAGGGGGATGTTGTTCCTGGACTTAATTCAGGAAGGCAATTTGGGCCTCCTTAAGGCTGTTGAAAAGTTCGATTACCGTAAGGGTTATAAGTTTAGTACTTACGCTACTTGGTGGATTCGCCAAGCCATTACCAGGGCAATTGCGGACCAAGCTAGGACCATTCGCATACCGGTGCATATGGTAGAAACCATTAATCGTTTGGTACGGGTACAGCGCCAGCTTCTACAAGAATTAGGTCGTGATCCGCTACCGGAAGAGATTGCCGAAGAAATGGATATCAGTGTTGAGCGGGTACGGGAAATCATGAAAATTGCCCAAGAACCTGTTTCCCTAGAAACTCCCATTGGTGAGGAAGAAGATAGTCACCTGGGTGATTTCATTGAGGATCAGGATGCGCCTTCACCTGTGGATGCGGCGTCTTTCTCACTGTTACGAGAGCAGTTGGAAGAAGTCTTAGAGACTTTGACACCACGCGAAAAGAAGGTATTGCGGCTCCGGTTTGGAATAGAAGATGGCCGGGCGCGTACATTAGAGGAAGTGGGCAAGACATTTGGCGTTACTCGCGAACGTATTCGCCAAATCGAGGCTAAAGCTTTACGGAAACTGCGTCATCCCAGTCGCAGTAAGAAGTTGAAAGACTTTCTTGATTAAAGGCAGGTGATGAAGTATCCTGCCTTGTAATTTCACCTTTAAACCAAAGCTACCACCACGCCTAATGGCCTTGGCCACTTTGGTACCACCAGGCGTAGTGGTAGCTGATATCGGCACTGACCATGCATATTTGCCCATATACTTGGTTCAGTCAGGACAAGTAATGCGGGCTGTTGCCGCAGATATCAGTCCGGGTAGCTTAGAGTCAGCCCGACAAGCCGTGACAGCTGCAGGACTGGAGGAAAGAATTTCACTGCGATTAGGCTCAGGACTTTCAGTGTTAACCCCTGGAGAAGCCGAGATAGTGGTTATTGCTGGCTTAGGCTCCACAACTATAGCGGATATCGTTGCCCTGGAACCGGAGGTGGCCACTTCGGCCCAGGCTTTTTTGCTTCAGCCTATGACAAAGCCAGGGGATTTGCGTCGCCGACTAACAAGCCTGGGATTAACACTCAAAGATGAGAAGTTGGTTCTTGATAAGGGACGCTTTTACGTGACCATGGTAGCAACACCGGGCACTATGCCTGCTTTTCCGGAAGAATTGCTGGAGATAGGGCCCTACCTGGCGGCCCATCCAGATCCAATGTTACCCGCATATCTGACTTATAGGATCGAGCAAGAAAAAAAGGTGCGGGCCAAGACCTGTTTTGCCAAGAGTGCCGCTGCTAGGGCGCGATCAGAATTAGCCAGTCACAGGATTAATGCCTGGAGGGAGATGTTATATGTCTGTCAATGGAAGCTACGTAGCTAACCTAATTGAAAAACTAGCTCCGAGACATTTAGCCGAGGATTGGGACAATGTAGGTTGGCAAGTGGGGGATAGCCGGAATCAGGTGACAACGGTGCTGGTATCCCTGGATCCTTCTCCTGGTGCTCTGACAAAAGCTGAGCAATTAGGAGCGCAGCTTTTAGTTACTCATCATCCGTTATTCTTTCGGCCGTTGAAACACTTACGGTTGGATTTGCCGAGCGAACAATTAGTGGCAAAGTTTTTGCGGGCTAATATAGGTGTATATTCAGCCCACACTAATTTAGATAAAGCATCAAAAGGAACATCGGATGTATTGGCACAGAAACTGGGGCTTATAAACAATGAAATTTTGGCTCCCGATCAAGGACAGAAGTTATACAAGTTAGTGAGCTTCGTCCCATCATCCCATGTGGAAAATGTTCGTCAAGCGCTGGCTGCGGCTGGAGCAGGGTGGATTGGCAATTATAGTCATTGCACCTTTCAGGTAGCCGGAACTGGAACTTTTATGCCCTTAGAGGGTACCAAGCCTTACATAGGCCACCAAGGAACAATGGAATATGTCGATGAACTGCGGTTAGAGACTGTGGTTCCGGAGGAAAATCTCGGAAAAGCAGTAAGCCGATTGTTATCAGCCCATCCTTACGAAGAGGTGGCGTACGATATTTATCCCTTGGCGCGGGAAGGACGATCTTATGGCTTAGGCCTTGTGGGTGAGTTGCCCCAGAGCATGTCTTTGACTGAGTTTGCTAAAACAGTTAAGAAAGTTCTAGGTCTTCCTTCAGTCAATGTTGTGGGAGATGAAAATAAACAGATCACAAGAGTGGCCGTTTGCGGGGGGAGTGGTTCTTCACTGATAGGTCGGGCCAAATTTGTGGGAGCAGATGTTTTGGTGACCGGTGATGTAAAATATCACGATGCGTTGGAAGCGGAGCTGATTGGCCTAAGTGTTGTCGATGGCGGGCATGATGGTACAGAGAACCCAGTGGTGCTAATGCTGGCTAATTATTTGGCTGATAAACTCAACGATCGCCAAGTAGACGTTCATACTTACATTGCGCCACCGGTTTTCCGGATCATCTAATATTTGTGTGTTTGCAAGCTATTGCTTCACGAGCTGACTGGGATAGCAGGTCCTAGTACCTTCAGAATAGAAGTGGGAGTGACGACTAAACATGAGGGCTATTCTTCATATTGATGGTGCTTCCCGTGGTAATCCAGGCCCTGCCGCTATCGGTGTGGTAATTGCGGATGAAGACGGAACGGTATTGGCACAAGTAAGCGAGTATATCGGCCAAGCCACCAACAATGTAGCCGAGTACAAGGCTTTGTTGAGAGGGTTGAAGGAAGCAGAACGGCTTGGTGCTGAGAGCTTGCTCATTTATGGCGATTCGCAACTTATGATTAGACAAATGAACAGAGAGTATCGTGTTCGGCATCCGGGTTTGCTACCGCTTTATAATCAAGCCCAAGATCTGGTCCGTGTTTTTCGCGATGTTTCTTTTGTGCATGTACCACGAGAAAAAAATGCCTCTGCCGACGAGTTGGCTAACAGAGCCTTGGATAAAATGGCCCGTAAGGAAACTCCCCTAACCAAAGAAGCTCTGTGCAAGGGTACCGGAATGAAGGTTACCAAAATGTCTCCGGAAATTATGGATACTTCCTCTGAGGAACCCAAGTCACAGCGACTTTTGTCTGTGCCGCAGGTACTCTTAATCCAGGCTGTAATCAATCCGGGATCGGAGTTGTCTTGTCATAAGAGCGACACGGATACCTTTTTCCATGTGCTATCTGGTAACGGCTGCATGGTTGTTTTAGAAGAAGAAATTGATATGAAGGCAGGTGAAACTGTTTTTGTTCCCAGGCATGCCCACCACATGATTAAGGTTGCAGGTGAAAAACCGTTAAAAGTTTTAGTGGGCCGAATACCTAATCCCGAAGGAGAAGAACATGAGTCAGTTAACAGTGATTAGCATCGTTGCCTTTTTACATTTTATTTCTTGGCATTTGATATCCCCTTACATAGCTCTGGTGGCTAAGGCCCAGGGTGCGGGAACAGATACCATCGGCTTAATAATGGCAGCATACGCTATTTTACCCATGATTTTTGCGGTTCCAACAGGTGTTGTTTGCGATCGAGCAGGGACACGAAAAGTCTTTATAATTAGCAGCACTGGAGTTGCCATAGCTTCTTACGCCCTGTATGTTTCCAGAACCATTCATTTTTTGGCGATTGCCTTGGCAGCACTGGGCCTCTTCCATGTGTTACAGTCAGTTGCCAGCCAGGTAACAATTGCCAGTATGGGTGATAGTAATGTCGTGTACCGGAACTTTGCCATCTACGGCTTTTACGGTTGTGTGGGGCAGCTAGTGGGACCACCTTTAGGAGGCGTTATAGCGAAGAATTTTGGTTACAATACCTTATTTATGGTGTCAGCTTTTCTTGCATTACTCATGGTGCCGTTGGCCCCTTTAGCTCGAGAAATTAAGCCGAGTAAACCAAAGCTTGAAACAAGTAATAGTTTGGATATGACAAAACAGAACATCCAGGCTTTGCTCCGAAGGCCAAGCTATATTATTAGTTTACTGGGGATATTTGGTATCATTTTTTTATATAGTATGCGCACGTCTTTCTATTCTGTCTATTTTGATGAGGTGAGCTTGGATGCGCCACTAATTGGCATGCTACTTACGATTCAAGGGGCGGCAGAAACAGCGATCCGCCCGTTTATTGTTAGTTGGCGTAGCCGGTACGGAACAGCTCCTGTACTTCTTCTTGCATTAGTGGCCTGTGCTGCTAGTGCTATGCTTACACCTTTGTTTAAGTCGGCATGGTTACTATCTTTAGTTATGGGACTTGGCGGAGTAGGTTTTGGTATGGCCCAGCCAATAACCATGGCTTTGGCAAGCCAAGCAGCCACCGACGGAGAACGCGGTTTGGCTATGGGTGTAAGGATGTTTGCTAATCGCTTATCTTCATTAATGGCACCACTGCTTCTAGGGAAAATAGGAAAAATACTAGGGATAAAGATGATTTTTGTTGCAGCTGCAGTGGCTATTATGGTGTGTTTTATGATTGTTTACATCCTGTCTAAAAGCGATATTAGTTTATGGCCACCTAAAAAAAGCCAGGCATTACTTAGGAGCCCTCATGTTTAAACTCTTATGTAGATAGGGCTCTTAAGCATTTATCATGTAGGCCGAGGGAATTATCGGTAGTAATTTTAAAAGAAAAACGTAACGAAAAAAAGACGGCGTTAGCCGTCTTTTTCATAGTGCGCAGGCCTGTAAGCCGGGTTCTGTCATGGATGACCATCTGTCTGGGACGCTAGTTGCCTAGCGCCTCGTGCAACCTACCCGAGGAGTCGGCGGGCCGCGTCATGCTCCTCCTATTAGGTCTTGCTCCAGGTGGGGTTTACCTAGCCGGCCAGTCACCTGACCGCTGGTGAGTTCTTACCTCACCGTTGCACCCTTGCCGCTTTATGGCGGTGGTTTTCATTTCTGTGGCACTTTCCTTAGGGTTGCCCCTACTGGCCGTTAGCCAGCACCTTGCCCTATGGAGCCCGGACTTTCCTCGAACACGGCCTTGCGGCCCTGTGCCCGCGGTCATCTGGCCTACGCACAAAAGGACTTGTTATTTTCAATTAGGATATTCATATTATCATGGTGACAAAGCATTGTCAAGAAATCATAATCCAGGACAAATTAGCGCGCTACGCGCAAACGTTCTTGTTGTTTTTCCCAGGCCTTTGGAATTAGATCGTGGCGAAATAGATCGGCCATGGACTCACGCTCAACCACCACATGGGCTTCACCGTCTCGTACAAAGACTACTGCTGGGCGACAAAGACGATTGTAATTGCTGGCCATGGAGAATTGGTAAGCGCCGGCACTGGGTATGGCTAAAATATCCCCTGGCTCAAGACGCGGTAGTGTAATGTCCTTAATCAAAATATCGCCAGATTCGCAGCACTTGCCGGCTATAGTAACCGTTTCCTCCAAGGCGGCATTAGCCTTATTGGCTACCAAAGCACTATAGCGTGAACCGTAGAGAGCAGGCCGTGGGTTGTCGGCCATCCCGCCGTCTACGGCTACATAGGTGCGAATACCGGGAATTTCCTTTCGAGCGCCAACGCGGTAAATGACCCAGCCAGGTGGTCCGACAATAGACCGACCAGGCTCAAAAACTAACTGGGGTACTGGGAAATTGTTAGTTGCACAAGCCATTTGTACAGACCGAACCACTGTTTGAACCAGGTCTTTAACTTGAGCAGGATTATCTTCCGGTAAGTATTTTATTCCTAAGCCTCCACCCATGTCCAGTTCGCTTAGAATTACCCCGGTGGCTTTCTTGATGTCAGCCAAGAAAGAGATCATGGTTTTTCCGGCTGCTGCAAAACCATCAAGAGCAAAAATCTGGGATCCTATATGGCATTGCATACCACGCAAATACAAATGAGGTTTGGTTAAAGCAACCTTTACAGCTGACATGGCTTGCCCATTGTCCAAAGTAAATCCAAATTTTGAATCTAGCTGCCCTGTCTGGACGTATTCATGGGTGTGGGCTTCAACACCCGGACAAATGCGTAGCAAAATACTAACAGGTCGTTTGAAGCGCGCAGCAGTTTGCTCCAACATCTCTAGCTCATAGAAGTTGTCAACAATAACTCTGCCAACATTGCTTCTTACGGCTAGCTCTATTTCCTCTAGGCTTTTGTTGTTACCGTTGAAATAAATGCGTTCTGCTGGGAAATTTGCCGCCAGGGCAGTAGCCAGTTCTCCGCCGGACACTACGTCCAGAGATAAGCCTTCTTGATCGACTAAGCGGCACATGGCCAGTGTGCAAAAGGCCTTAGATGCATAAGCTACCTTACCATGATTGCCCACAGCTTGTTGCCAGGCACGGCAGTTTTTGCGTATAAAGGCTTCGTCCATTATATAAAGTGGGGTGCCATAGCGAGCTGCTAATTCCGTTGCGCTTACGCCCCCAATTTCTAGATGACCGCTACTTGTAATTTGTGCTGTACCTTGAAGTAATTTCATAAATAAATATGCCTCCTTGCATAATGTCTCCCCCAACGGGCTATCAATAAGCTAGGAAGCAGGGTTTAGCATATTGGGACAATATCATTTCCTTTAAAATCCCCCTCTCTGTGAGATAGCGCTCCACTGGACGGTCTTTGTCCGACCAGTGACAGTTCTGAACCTGTTTGGCTCAGACCCAGCAGAAAGCACAGTGCGTACTTCCTACTTCGGCGGCGTCCCCTTTCACCTGGCCGCATAGCTGCCCTGCTTGGCCGGGTTACTTATGTTCACCGCACCTCTACCTCACCTCCAGGCGAGATGAGGTGTGCACTTGTAATTTTGGCTTATCATAGCATAGTCGCAAGTGCCTGTCAATAGATTGACGAGTACTGTGGGTAGACTGCGATGTTGCACTTGCACTTATCCCTGTCATATCTAAATGTGTTTGTGGAAAGAATAATGAAAACTGCTTGTTGATGTTGCACTGGCGGTGGACTCTTTCTACACACAAAATCATGAGGGGGAAAAGCTATGTTAACTGCTGGCGAAGCTCGCCGGCTGGTGGAACAGGCGCGCTCGGAACTAGTAGACTTAGCCAAGGCATTGGTGAAGGTGCCTACACCTAATCCACCAGGGCAGGAGGAACAGGCAGCTTTGATCCTGAAAGCCAAATTTGAAGCCGAAGGGTTGAAGCCGGAGTTGATTCAAGAAAGCGAGGATAGGGCTAATATAGTGGTTCGTTTACCGGGAGCAGGTAAAGCTCCGGCCCTACTTTATGATGGGCATTTGGATACCGTTGGCCCTGGGGATGAGTCTGAATGGACAGATCCGCCCTATAGCGGAAGCATAAAAAATGGTCGTCTCTTGGGACGAGGTGCATCTGATATGAAGGGCGGTGTAGCAGCTGAGGCCATGGCAGCCATCTTGGCTTATCGCGCCGGCATCGAATTGGCAGGAGACCTTATTATAGCTTCTACTTGTGGCGAAGAGACCGATAACCTAGGTGCCTACACCTTACGTAATTCGGGCTGGCTAAACGGTGTTGCCGGTATTGTGATTGCTGAGCCTAGCTCTAACGAATTGCTTATTGCTGAAAAGGGAGCCCTTTGGGTAGAGATTACTACTTTTGGCCGAACCAGTCATGGTTCTGCACCACACTTGGGTATTAACGCCATCAACAAGATGCTGGATCTACTAGCCGATCTAAGATACTTTTGCCCCAGTAGCGATAAACATCCCCTGCTAGGTGAAGGCACCGCCAGCCTTAATGTCTTAAATGGAGGTTTTAAGACGAACGTAGTCCCCGATCGATGCACTGCTATTTTTGATATTAGAACAGTCCCGGGGCGGACACATGAGGACATAATTACGGCCCTAAAAACCGAATTGGAACTAGCCCAAACATCCGACAAAGATTTTCGGGCTGAATTTAAGGTAGTAAAGGATTTACCTTCGGTAAGTACGCATGAAGATAATGGCCTAGTACGCTTGGCTCAAACTACAGGCCGTGAACTGTGGGATCGGGAGCCAGAGCTTAAAGGGATTTCCGGTTATACTGATGCCGCTGTGTTGTGCCCCGGGACTAATATCCCATTTATTATCTTTGGACCCGGCGACATGGCTACTGCCCACCAGCCAAATGAATACGTGGAGCTGGAAAAGGTTGTCGATGCCACAGCCTATCTTCTTTTGTTGGCTGCGAAGTGGGGAAACTAGTGCTATAAGAATAAATCTAGCCGGCCTTGTGCATTATGCACAAGGCCGGCTCCTTCTATCGCTGGAGCTTTGGTACCATTTAAGATGAAGTGGTCAAGCTTTTGATTGCAAATTTAGTTTTCCCGCTTGTTTACCGAACAGTTTGCTTTAGTGTTTAAAACTAGCGGGGAAAATCTAAAACATTGGCCGTAACGCCTGTAGTATAATGAATGCTATGGATAGGTGGCTGCTGTGATAATCAAAGGCTTGTCTTTTCACAGTCGGGTCAGTTATAAGTCCAATCAAACAAAAGTTATGAGGTGTTTACATGGAACATATAGAACTAATTGCTACGGCTGCTTTTGGTTTGGAGGCGGTGGTAGCACGAGAGCTAAAGGAATTAGGATATGAAGACTTACGGATAGAAAATGGCAAGGTGACTTTCGTTGCTGATAAGGCCGCCATTTGTAGGGGCAACTTGTGGCTTAGAACAGCTGACCGCTTACTGTTAAAAATGGGCCAGTTTAGAGCCACATCTTTCGAAGAACTATTTCAGGGAACTAAAGCTTTGGCTTGGCCCGAGTGGCTACCTAAGAATGCCTGTTTTCCGGTGGAAGGGAAATCAGTACGTTCTACTTTATACAGTGTGCCTGACTGCCAGGCAATTGTTAAAAAAGCCATTGTAGAAAAGATGAAAGAAAAATACCATCTAAATTGGTTTCCAGAGGATGGACCACGCTATACAGTGGAGGTGGCACTTCTTAAGGACGTGGCAACCCTAACCATAGACACATCAGGTGCAGGTTTACATAAACGGGGCTACCGGAAGTTGGTAGGAGAGGCTCCCCTTCGAGAAACTTTAGCCGCGGCCATGGTCCTTCTTAGCCACTGGAAGAGTACACAGATTCTATGTGATCCCTTTTGTGGTTCCGGTACGATTCCTATCGAGGCAGCCCTAATAGGAAGAAATATCCCTCCTGGACTGAAACGAAGCTTTGCCGCCGAAAAATGGCCTAACATAGCTACCGTAGAGTGGCAAAGAGCCAGGGAGGAAGCGTATGATTTAGCCCGGTTTAACGAACCTCTGGATATTCGTGGTACTGACATTGATCCTGCTGTTTTGAGCTTGGCTCGGTACCATTTTAACCAAGCAGGGATCCAGGACGGTATTCATTGGCAAAGACAGGATTTTCGTGACTTCAGTAACCGTTACAAGTACGGATATATTATTACCAATCCGCCCTATGGTCATCGGTTAGGTGAAATTAAGGAAGCCGAGCAAATCTATAAAGACTTAAGACCGATACTGGCTCCTTTGGACACTTGGTCTTATTTCATCCTAACATCGCACAAGGATTTCGAGCGACTGTTTGGACGTCAAGCTACTAAGCGGCGCAAACTATACAACGGCCGTATTGAATGCCATTACTACCAGTATTTTGGACCGCGGCCACCAAGGCAGGATCAATAGCTTTCAAGAATTTTCGAGAATTATCCGTTTAACATTTAAGTAAAGAACATAGCATTTGAATGTTTTTAGCTCCGCGAACTAAGCGGAGCTTTTTGTATGAATTCAAACCATCAGTGCATTGTGCTGCCAGTGCTAATACTCAGGTTAACAAGTGTCACTAAAGACCCATTATTAACATAACGTATTTATCTTTTTGAACTAGGGAAAGCAGTAAAAAGTCAAATAGGTTAATAATGAACAACGAAACCATCGATTGTTAACAGGTATAGCCATATAACATACAGAAAAGAATTAATAAGAGCCATTGATTTGCGTTAAGTTAATGCCTCCGCTAAAAAACATTACAATAGTTATTTTATGGCTGGGAGGATAGGCATGACTCAACTAGATACAATCGATCGCAAGATAATAGAGTTACTGACTAAAGATGCCCGCATGTCCATGGCAGAGATTGCGAGAAAGGTCCATTTGTCTCGGGTTGCGGTAAGAGAACGTGTTAATCGTCTGGTTGATAAGGGGGTGATTCAGGAGTTTACTACAGTAGTGGATAGTGCTGCTTTAGGGTACAGTATCCATGCTTTTTTTGAAATAGAAGTGATCCCGAGTCAGCTAGAACAAGTGGCAAGGCAGCTGGCAAAACGGGAACAAGTAACGGTGGTTTATCAAATGACAGGTTCTACTACTCTTCATGTTCACGCATTTCTTAAGGACACCCGTGATCTAGCCGTCTTTCTCAAAGAACACATTTACAGTATCCCTGGAGTAGTAAATGTGTCCACGAATCTGCTGTTACAGAGGTTCAAGTCAATTTTGTCAGTTAGGTAAGATGATAAAGTCAGCCAAGGCCAATTATTGAGGAGGGAGCTAAATGACCCAGATGTCGGATACAATTGCCACCTATACTAAGGTAATGGAGACCAAAGTAATGGAGATCGCCGAGGCAGCGCCGGAATACAAAGTTGATCCTAGCAAAACATTGCTACTGGTTGTGGATTTGCAAAATGACGGTGGCCGCGAGGAAGGTTTTGCCGGTAAGGCAGGATTTGATGTTTCCTTGGAGCAAAAGATAGAGCCTGTGGTGGCCAAGTTGGTAAAACGAGCTCAACAAGCCGGTGTATCGGCTTGTTATGTGCAGTGTATCTACGACTTTCATTATTTAATACCTAATATGAGAGAGCAATTTGAGATGGTTAAATTACCGGAGGGTATGTGTAATAAGGGCACATGGGGAGCCAAGTTTGTAGATACCTTGCCCAAGCCGGATCTTTGGTTGGTAAAATCCCATTTCTCTTCGTTCTCGCCTTATACTTTTCTTTTTGATCCTGAGTTGCAGCCGGAAATAGTAGAATATTTATCCCTACCTGCAGAGCGAGACGAAGAGCTCAAAAAACAAAATAAGAAGACACTACACGACTACTTTCTTGAAGCCCAAGCGCATAGTGCGGTAGCTACTTCCTCTAATATTGATAAGTTAATGGCAATGGGAGTAGTAGGGTTTGACGCGTATCTCAAAGCTAAAGGGATCGACACTATAATCATCACCGGAGCGTCGACTCATGTTTGCGTTGATGCCGCAGTGTGTGGCGCAGCCGAAAGGGGCTATCGTCTGCTTTTGCCCGTTGATGCTATAGCCGGAGAAGATCATGATAAGCATTGGTGCTACCTTCATAACCATGGTTTCTTCAAGGGACGCCTACTAACAGCAGACAAGGTCAAATTCTAGTAGCGATAACCTTATAAGGTGGCCCATCCTAGAAGCGGTTGGATGGGCTGCTTTTTCTACCCTGATGAGACCAATGTTTGCCTAATAAAAAGCATTACACCAGGGGGCTTTACCATGAAAGAAATCAAGATTCTGAGCCGAGGGGGACAAGGGGCGGTGACGGCAGCCAAGATTCTGGTGGCTGCCGCTATCAAAGAAAGTAAATATGGTCAGGCTGTTCCTAATTTTGGTCAGGAACGAAAAGGAGCACCGGTATATACCTTTGCTCGCTTAGATGAGGAGCCTATTTCCACCCACACTTATGTTTATCATCCTCATGCTGTGGTTTTGTTTGACCTTTTTCTAATGGAATTGGGTATTGATCCTTGTGCGGGTCTTAGAGAAAATGCCATCCTCGTGGCCAATACGCCCGTTGATCCAGTTGGGCTGGAAATTGGCTCCAGCTTTGCCAAAGTAGGGTGTGTTGATGCCTGGGGAGTGACGAAGGAAATTATCGGCCCAGTGCCACCTAACGCGGCCATGCTAGGGGCTTTTGCCTGTACTACCGGTTGGGTAGGGATCGATGCTGTTTGTACTGCCATAGAAGAATTTATGACCGGTAGCAAAGGAGAAAAGAACGCTGCTTGTGCCCGTGCAGCTTATGAAAGGACGATGGTTTATGCCCGCTAAAGATCTAACATCGGGACCGGCTATGCGGGGTATATTTGCCACCCGCATAGCCGATACCAAGACCGGAGCTTGGCGCCAGGAGCGGCCGGTGGTAGTAGCGGAGCGTTGCGTTGGCTGCAGTGTTTGCACCCGCTATTGCCCGGCAGGTGTTATCTACAAGGGGTGCCCAGTTGTTATTGACTATGAATACTGCAAAGGCTGTGGCATTTGTACGACTGTTTGCCCTCAAGAAGCAATCAATATGGTAGAGGAGGAGACTGCCGATGCCACAAATTAAAGCTTTAGACGGTAACTGGGCGGTGGCAGAAGGGGTACGCTTAGCAGGTCCTAAAGTAGTGGCCGCTTATCCCATTACGCCCCAGACCCCGATAGTAGAAAGAGTAGCGGACTTTATTGCTGATGGCTCTTTGCCCGGTGCCCGGTATATAGCGGTGGAATCGGAGCATTCGGCTTTAAGTGCTGTGGTGGGGGCAGCTTTGGTTGGTACCCGAGTGTTTACGGCCACGGCTGGGGCTGGCCTGGCGCTAATGCACGAGGTGGTAGGTGTGGCTTCAGGCAACCGTCTTCCTATTGTCATGGCGGTGGCTAACCGCGCTTTACCCAGCCCCTGGTCTTTGCAGGTGGACCACTCCGACAGCATGGCCGAGCGGGATATGGGCTGGATCCAGCTTTATGCTGAGAATTGTCAGGAAGCGTTAGACTTGGTTCTGCTAGGATATCGCCTAGCCGAGGAAGTACGCTTACCGGTTATGCTTTGTTTAGATGGCTTTTATGTATCGCATAGCACTGAGGTTGTAAGTGTACCTGATGCCAAAGAAGTGGCTGCCTTTTTACCGGCATATGAACCAGGGCCAGTCTGCCTTGATCCTGATTGTCCTCTCACTATTAATCAACTGACATCAGCCGGCACGTTTACCGAGATTAAATATCAGCATAAACAGGCTTTAGACCAGGCACTGGAACTGCTGCCGTACCTAGGCGAAGAATTTGGCACACATTTTGGTCGTCCCTATGCACCTATCCAAGCAGAAAACTGTGCCGGAGCCGATGTAGTATTGGTAAGTCTTGGCTCCAGCGCCGGAACGGCGAGGCAGGTGGCCAAGGAACTGCGGGAGAAGGGGCAACAGGTTGGGACACTAAAAGTCACTTCCTTTCGTCCATTCCCGAAACAAGCGGTTCAAACAGCGTTAAAAGATGCCAAGAGCGTAGCTGTTATCGACCGTTCCTGGGGGCTGGGCTCGGAAGGGCCGCTATCATTAGAAGTAAAAGCAGCTTTGTATACGCTACCGAAACGTCCTTTAGTGACAAGTTATGTAGCCGGGTTAGGCGGCCGCGACCTATCGAGTGACACTTTATCCAAGGTTGTAGAAACCACCATGGAACTTAAGTCTCAAGGGCGATCAGAATTTGAGCCCATATGGATCGATGTCAAAGAAGGGGAGGTGGACTAGATGGGAGCTGCAACAGAAAAGCTGCCCCTGATAAGTTGCGGGATAACTACCTGTGAAGGCTGCGCCATGGAGCTTATTGGGCGGGTTACGTTGGATGTATTGGGGCCCAAGACAATTATTCTAACACCGCCTAGCTGCTCGGCTATTATAACCGGTTACGGTCGAGAGACTGGCTGGCGTGTACCGGCTTTTCAGTCCAATTTGGAAAATATTGCTGCCTACTGTTCCGGTATCAGAGTGGCTTTGGAAGTGCAAGGAAAAGACGATGTACATGTGGTGGCCTTCGCCGGCGACGGAGGCACGGTGGACATCGGTCTGCAAGCGTTGTCCGGTGCCATTGAACGTGAACATAAATTTATTTATATTTGCTATGACAACGAAGCCTATATGAACACTGGTATCCAGCGTTCCGGAGCTACGCCCTTGGGCGCCTGGACCACTACTACTCCCGCCGGCAAAAAAGAAAGTAAGAAAGATATTGTCGCTATGTTAAGAGCCCAAGGTATTCCCTATCTAGCTACGGCCTCCGCCGGCTACATCGATGATTTTCGTCGGAAAGTAGAAAGAGCAAAGGATGTGGACGGGCCGGTTTATATCCACGTTCTTACTCCTTGCGCTACAGGCTGGCGTTTTCCGCCGAAAGAGACGGTCAATATTGCCCGCATGGCGGTGGATACAGGACTATGGCCCCTGTACGAAGTGGTAGATGGCAGGTTGAAAATCACAAGGAAAGTAAAGACACTAAAGCCGGTGACAGATTATGTACAGTGCCAGGGTCGCTTCCGCAGCATTTTTGCCGATCAAATTGCTCAGCTGGAAAAAGGTGCCGAAAAGCTGTATCAGGAGTTGTTGGCCGAGGAGGAGAAAGCATGAAGTCAAAGTCATTAGATCATTTCTTTTACCCTAAAAGTATCGCTGTTGTAGGAGCGTCCGAGGACCCGGGCAAAGCCGGTTACCAGATTGTCCGCAATTTGCTGGATCTACAGTTTTCTGGACCTGTCTATCCGGTAAACCCTAAACTAGATGAACTTTGCGGTATTAAATGTTTCCCTGATTTGGCTGCTATTCCGGAAGCGGTAGAACAAATGGTGGTGAGCGTCCCTGCCTTTGCCGTGCCGCAAGTATTTGAGCAGGCAGCTAAGCGAGGCGATGTTAAAGCAGCTGTGATCATTGCATCTGGGTTTAGCGAAACCAAAGAGCCGGAGCGAGTGGAGTTAGAAAAAAAGGTGCTAGCTATTGCCCAGAAAGCAGGCATAAGGGTTATTGGGCCCAACTGCATAGGGGTAATGAACACGAAAAATCACCTAGACACCACTTTTGCGGCTGGAATTCGGCAAGTCCCCGGCGGTATGAGTATTATTTCTCAAAGTGGAGCGCTCGGTGCATCCATTATGATGTTTGCCACCAATCAGGCGGTGCCCATCGGCTTTGCTAAGTGGGCCCACGTAGGCAATCAGGCTGATGTGGATGTACTGGAAGTAATGGAATATTATCGTGACGATCCTGATACCAAAGCCATAGCTATGTACATGGAAGGCATAAATAATGCACGTCAGTTCTTAGAAGTAGCACAGAGTATTTGCCAAGAAAAGCCGGTGATTATTCTTAAGGTAGGCCGGAGCGAAGTGGGGCAGGGGGCGGCAGCTTCACACACCGGTTCCTTGGCTGGTTCCGACAGCATTTATCAGGCGGCTTTTAAACAAGCTGGTATTTTGCGGGTAGACACAGTGGAAGAACTGTTGGATGCAGCCAAGGCCATTTCCATGCAACCATTGCCCCAAGGGAATCGGATAGTGGTACTAACCGAAGCCGGTGGGCCAGGGATAATTGCTATGGACGAGCTAGGGCTGTCACCGGAGATTACCCTGGCGAAATTGAGTCCCAAAACTAAGGAGAATTTAAAAGAAATCTTACCGCCCATGGCTATAGTAGACCACACTGAAGGATATGTAGATATGTCGGCTGCCGCCGATGAGAAACAGCATGCTGAAGCCTTGCGTTGTGTCCTGGACGATCCTGAAGTGGATGGGGTCGTGCACCTGAGCGTGCCGCCTACGTTCCTCCAGCCAAAGAAGATGGGGGAACTTACGGCCGAGGTTGTGTCCGCCTTTAATAAACCGGTAACTGTTTGCTATCTCGCCGGTGATTGGGTGCAGGCAGCTCGAGAAGTCTTGGAGGAACGCGGTATTCCCACCTTTGACATGCCGGAGCGAGCCGCCCGGGCCATGGTAAATCTGGTGCGCAGGGCTAACTTAGTGCAAAAGGTTAAGAAACAGAAAAGCACCTTATCTGTTACTAAGGCGAACATATCAGAGAGTGTTTCCAATATCATTCAAACAGCTCAAACGAATCAGCGAGCCGTAACTGAACCGGAAGCCCGGTCTATTTTGCACGGATTTGGTGTACCTTTTGTGCCGGCTGAATTAGCCCATAATCAAAACGAAGCGGTCGATATAGCCAAGAAGCTAGGTTATCCAGTTGTTCTCAAAGTGGTATCACCCCAGATTATCCATAAGAGCGATGTGGGCGGAGTAAAGGTAAATCTTGATTCGGAGCAAAAGGTACGATCAGCTTTTTCTAAGATAGTAGCTAATGCCAAAGTCAACATGCCCCAGGCCGAGATTCAGGGCCTGTTGGTATCTAAGCAGGCGGATGCTGGAACAGAACTTATCATTGGCGGTATGCGCGACCTGCAGTTTGGTCCTGTAGTGATGGTGGGCTTCGGCGGTATTTTTGTAGAGGTTCTCAAGGATGTCTCTTTCCGCGTGGCGCCGATCAGTGAAAAAGAAGCCCAGGCTATGCTCCGTGAGCTCAAGCTGTACCCGCTGCTCACCGGTGCTCGCGGACAAGAAAAAGTGGATATGGATGCCTTAGCTGCTATGATAGCCAAAGTGGGACAGGCCTTGGCAGGGATTCCTCATATCAAAGAAATCGATCTTAATCCTGTTCGTGCATATAGCAAAGGAGCTGTAGCTCTAGATGCTCGTATAATAATCTGACCAAGGTTTGAAATACAGGGGTTTAATAACACGAAAGCCGGCAAAAGCCGGCTTTTCGTGTACTTTGGTCTTAGATTACATTGCGAAGGAAATTGCGAGTACGATCCTTTTTAGGATGTACGAATAGTTGGGCTGGGGCTCCTTCTTCTAGGATACGGCCGTCTTCCATGAACACCACTCGGTCGGCTACTTCACGGGCAAAACTTAGTTCGTGGCTAACAATGAGCATGGTCATGCCGTCTTCAGCTAGATTCTTGATTACCGCTAAAACTTCTCCTACCAGTTCTGGGTCTAAAGCTGAGGTTGGTTCATCAAACAGCATGGCTTCAGGTTCCATGGCTAGAGCACGGGCGATAGCTACGCGTTGCTTTTGACCACCGGAAAGATGCGCTGGGTAAGAATTAGCTTTATCCGCTAACCCTACTTTGTCCAGTAAGGCCAAGGCTTTGTCCAAAGCTTCCGATTTTGGCTGTTTAAGGACAGTAACTGGTCCTTCCATTACATTTTCTACAGCGGTCATATGAGGGAAAAGATTAAAACTCTGAAAAACAAAACCTAGGCGGGTACGTACGAGGTTCAATTCCCGCTCCATAACCCGCGAATGACGATGAGGGCCAAGTGTATGTTTGCCAACAACAATGCGGCCTCGATCAATAGGTTCCAGACCATTTAAGCAGCGCAAAAATGTACTCTTACCGGAGCCGCTGGGACCAATAACCACTACTACTTCTCCTGTATTTACAGTCATGGATACACCCTTCAAAACCGTGAGGGAACCAAAGCTCTTATAAATATCTTCCGTTTTTATCATGTTGCTCACCTGCCTATTCATAAACAGCCAGTTTCTTTTCTATCCGATTAAAGGCTACCGTCAAAACAGTAGTCATGGCCAAATATATAATGCCGGCGGCTGTATATGCTTCCAAGGATCTCAGTGTGGCTGCATCTATATGTCGAGCACTGCGCATGAGTTCTACCATGGCCAGAGTGGAAGCCAGGGAAGTATCTTTCATAAGGGCGATGATTTCATTTCCCATGGGGGGTATCAGCCGCCGATAAGCCTGAGGCAAAATAATTCTTCGCATAGCTTGTAGATAAGTCATGCCTAAAGAACGTGCCGCTTCCATTTGTCCTTTGTCAATGGACTCAATACCACCACGGATGATTTCTGAAATGTAGGCTCCGGCGCAAACACTCATACCAATGGCTGCTGCAGGGAAGGCATCCAGACGAATGCCGAGTTGGGGTAACCCGTAGTAGATAAAGTAAAGCTGAAGAAGCAGAGGTGTTCCACGGATGGCCCAGGTATAAAAATGCGATAAGCTACGGAGCACTCTATTTTTAGAAATGCGTCCCAGAGCAGCGATAAGTCCTAAGATGGTTCCGAAGAAAGTTGACAATGCTGTCAAAGATATGGTTATCAAAGCTCCTCTAGCCAATATGGGCAGATAGGTAGCATAAAAAGTAAGATCCAACCGGAGTCCTCCTCACATATCAGAGGGAGGCTTAATGCCTCCCGCAGCTACTTAATCATCAAGAAACTGGGACATATCTTCGCCAAACCATGTTTCGGATACTGTCTTATAAGTTCCGTCTTCGATCATACTCTCGATTTCTTGGTTCAATACTTCTAGCAGGGTCGTATCTTCTTTGCGAACAGCGATGCCCATGGGTTCATAAGAAAGGATATCATCTAGAATCTTGAACGTACCGGGTTGTTGTTGAAAATAATAGCGAGCGGTAACGTCATCAGTCACTACTGCGTTCAGACGTCCGGTCTTAAGATCGTTAAGAGCCTCGGTATAAATGTCATAGGTTTTTAAATCCTTAAGTCCTTCTAGCTTGTTGCAGGCTACCTCACCGGTGCTGCCAAGCTGTGTGCCAACTACTTTACCGGCCAAATCTTCTTTGCCTTTGATATCATTGTTGTCTGTTAGCACAACAATGACCTGAGCGCTGCCAATATAGGGTGTGGTAAAGTTTACCTCTGCTTCTCGTTCTGGGGTAATACTCATGCCCGACCAAATGGCGTCAAATTTTCCGGTTTTAAGCGACGCAACCACCCCGGACCATTCGGCTGGCTGCCATTCAATCTCTACTCCGAGCCGTTCGGCCAATGCTTCACCGAGATCAATGTCAAAACCAACTAACTCATTTTTATCGTTGCGGAAACCAAAAGGAGCAAAGGCGTCGTCCAAACCGACTACAAACTTACCTTCTTGTTTGATACGATCCCAGCTGTCTTCAGCTGCAGGTTGATTCTTTGGTTCAGAATCATTTTGATTAGGCGCTGGATTAGAGCAGCCTGTAACCATAAGTACCAATACCAAGAAGGACACTACAAAAATGGCTGATAATTGTTTCCTAAAATTCATAGTTTAACCCGTCCCCTCTCGAAATATGTTCGATCTAACGTTTACTAGTTTAGCACGCTAAAGGGGTAAAGTCAAGGGGCAAAAAGAAAAAAGGGGAATTTATTTATTGTTTTAAATGACGGGCCAACAGATTTGCTACGGCTATGGAATTCAGTTTGGTTTCAGCACTGTCGCTTCTAGATGTGGCAATAAGTGGAGCGCTGGCGCCGATTACAGCAGAGGCTCCCTTTAAGTGGGCGAAATGCACAAGAGACTTGTGGATGACGTTGCCGGTTTTCATATCAGGGACAAGCAGGATATCAACTTTACCGGCTACGGGGCTAACGATGCCTTTATGAGCGGCTGCTTCTTCTGACACTGCATTATCAAGTGCTAACGGTCCATCAACCACAGCGTTTTTTATCTCACCGCGATCAGCCATCTTGGTTAGAGCGGCAGCTTCAATGGTTTCAGGCATATCAGGATTGACCAATTCCAATGCACAAACTGCGGCTACATGAGGGATAGTAACACTTAAGGCTTGTGCCAACATAATTGCGTTTTTTAAGATGCCCTTTTTTTGTGTAAGATCAGGCGTAATGTTAATGGCACAATCGGTAACTGTTAGAAGTTTGTCTTTTTCTGGCCACTCAAAAATACTGGCCTGACTAACCAAGCGACCAGTTCTCAATCCCGTTTTTTTATCGAATACTGGGCGCAAGAAAGTGGCCGTTTGGATTAGTCCTTTCATGAGTACATCTGCTTCTCCACCACGGACAAGTGCCACAGCCTTTTCTGCACATTCCTCAGGAGTAGACGCAGGTACCATGGTGTAAGTGGTTGTATCTTCATTAAGATCGGCCAGAACATTGGAGATGGCTTTGATATCGCCTACTAACACACCTTCAGCTAACCCTGCTTTTCTGGCTTCTATAACTGCCATAAGCACCTCTGGATCAGCTGCTTGTGCTATAGCTATCCGTACCGGGCCTTGGGCTTGTGCCTCGGCAATCACTGCCTGAAAATTTGTCATAACTGTCTTCCCTCCACAAAGATCACTAACTGTAGCAACGTTACTTTAAAGTTCCCAACATAAAGATATTTCTCCTTTAATGTCGTTTTTCCTGCTAAAGCCTAACTATATTGTAACAAGGTCAATGTTTCTTTCGAACAGATAACTGGCCTCTGGCGGTAGAGCAATTAGAAGTGCAACTAGGGACCTGTTTGAACAGGTCCCTAGTTAATGATGTCCTTAATGGTTTTATCAACCATTAATTGTTATATTTGTAGTCGCTAGCTTATGGATTAAGGTTGCCGATGTTTTGATTCCGTTGAAGTACCCATCTAAAATTAGACTTTCATTTGGTGCGTGGTTGTTCTGGTCTGCAGCTGCGAAGGGTATGATTAAGCATGGTACGTTCAGGTGTTTTGCGAACACATAGTTTGGTCCGGCACCGCCTATACCGGGATAGATATAAGGTTCCTTACCGAAAACTTCTGCAACGGCTTCACTGGCCAGTTGAACACTAGGGTGGGTTATTGGAGTACGAGAGGGCTCAAATCCCCCGTGAACAGTGATTTTGGCATCGCCGTAGCCGTTTCTGTTAAGATGGTTTTTTAGTAAGCCTAAGATTGTATCAGGATCCTGATCCGGAACCAGCCGTAGGTCCAGCTTTGCCGAAGCCTGGCAGGGAAGAATTGTTTTCGATCCTTCTTCTTGATAGCCGGCAGTTAGTCCGGAGATGTTACAAGTAGGCTCAAAGATCATGTTTTTATAATAGTCGTTGGCATGGCGATTTTGAAGAAGCGAAGTTATTCCCAGGTCGGACAATAGTTCCTTTTTATCGAAGGGAATGGCTTCAGCAGCTGTAATTTCCTCAGGAAGAAGAGGCCGTACATTATCATAAAAGCCAGGTATTTGGACCATGCCGTCTTCCCCTTTAAGACTTGCTAGCAAATGAATCATTCGCCAGACAGGACTTGGTACGGCAGCAGCTCGCATGGAATGTAGATCTTTGTTAGCACCGCGCAGTGTGATTTCTACATATAACATGCCTTTGAGCCCTAGGACTACCAGCGGATGTCCGCTTTCATGTATATGACTGTCGGAGACTACAAACAGATCTGATTTTAATAGATCCTTATGCTCTGCCACAAATGGTTCCAGACTGGGACTGGATATTTCTTCTTCGCCCTCAAATATGAACTTTACTTTTACTGGAAGTTTGTCAAAGACGGTCTTATAAGCTTCGATGGCCTTTACATGGGCAAACAGTTGTCCTTTGTTATCTGAACTTCCCCGAGCGTAGATACGTCCGTTTTTGATGGTAGGCTCGAAAGGATCGCTATCCCAAAGCTCTAGAGGTTCAGGGGGCTGAACGTCATAATGCCCGTAA
Source organism: Bacillota bacterium (assembly GCA_012839445.1). Lineage (GTDB taxonomy): Bacteria > Bacillota > DTU030 > DUMP01 > DUMP01 > DUNI01. The sequence continues at coordinate 2,385 of DUNI01000189.1, read as the reverse complement.
ATCAGGAGTGTAGGATCACCGTTTGTGGGGCCTACTTCGCCAAAGACAATTGGATGGCGTCCAGTGGGGAATATCTTTGTCTCAATGCCTAGCTTTTTCATCTCTTCGGCTAGTAATTGGGCACATTCATCCATTCCTTCGTTGCGTGTACTGATGCTCGGTTGGCGAAGAAAGCGGAACAAGTCTTCTAACAGCTTATCTTGATTATTATCAACGTATCTATATACATCGGTAAGACTCACAGCCTTCTTCCTTTCACGTATCTTTTTGAAGAACCAAAGGATAAAAGAAGTTTGGGTTAGGCATTTTTGACAAAATCATTGATAAACACAGTCAAACGTTCGATGGCCTTGTCACAAATTTCTTTACCCAGTTCTTTGCTGGTAGTGGATGGGTCACCAAAAGCACCATTATCAGTGACTTCATGAGTATAGAAGGGGAAGTCTACCCGATACTTGTCTCTGGGACCGATCATTTGATACGGCCAATGCTCCATACCTTTTTCCAGTCGATCCATGTGTACTAGGTCTTCGTCCAGATATAAGGCTACAGCCAAACCAGGGTCAGCCCCATGGCCACGTTTTTCGGCCGGAATTTTAGCTATTGCGTCTGGTGACAGAACAGCGTACAACGTGTAGGCTATCTCCACATCCAGCTTCTCCCTAAGATCATTCATGGCTACATGGCAGGCGGGTTCATTACCGCCATGGGTATTAACAATGAGGAACTTTCTAAAGCCATGGCGTTTCAAGCTGCTTACAATATCTTCGATAACAGCCATAAAAGTAGAATTGCGCAAAGTTATTGTGCCTGGGAAGCCCATATGGTGGTGGGAAACTCCAATATTAACCGGAGGAGTAACTACAGCTATAGGGTGCACTTCTTTTGCCAGTAACTTGGCAAATTCGTAGGCTTGGGCACCGTCCACTTTGAGCTTTATTCCAGGGCCGTGCTGTTCATGGGAACCAACTGGTATGATAGCTAGCTTAGCTTGTTTGTAAGCCTCAGCAGCTTCTACCCAAGTCATTTCCGGAAGAAGGTAGATATTGTTGGTATCTGACATAAATAAACTCCCTTTCTCTTTTTATTAGCGCGCATTGATTAAGTGGCAGGCGACCCGATGACCGGGTGCGCATTCTTTTAGTTCAGGAATTTCCTGCTCACACCGTTTTTCAGTTAGCCAACACCGTTTGGCAAAGCGACATCCCGGAGCTGGATTAACAGGACTGGGAACGTCTCCGGTAAGGATGATGCGCTCACGTTTTTGTCCGATCTTAGGCAGGGGGATAGCAGAGAGCAAGGCTTGTGTGTAAGGGTGCTGTGGGTTTTGAAAGAGTTCTTCTGAATCGGCTTCTTCTACTATGCGTCCCAAATACATTACCAAGATGCGGTCAGAGATGTGTTTTACCACACTAAGGTCATGGGAAATAAAGAGATACGTCAGCTCCATCTTTTCTTGCAGCTCTTTCAGCAAGTTAATAATCTGAGCCTGTATCGATACGTCCAGAGCAGAAACAGGTTCGTCACAAACAATGAAGCTAGGTTCAAGAGCCAGTGCTCGTGTAATGCCTACACGTTGACGCCGGCCGCCGTCGAGTTCGTGCGGGTATTTATCTGCTATCTCGGGAGTGATACCGGTTTCAACCATAAGCTCATCTACTTTTGCCCATAGGGTTCTTCCTTTTAAGGTGCGCTGTACCAGTAGTGGCTCAGCTATAATTTGGCGTACAGTCTTACGTGGATTCAAGCATGAATACGGATCTTGAAATATCATCTGCATCTTTTGGCGCAATAATTTCAATTGCTGTGGGTTTGCTTTTAGGACGTCTTGACCTTCAAACAAAACTTGGCCGCCGGAAGGGGGAAGGAGACGCAACATTACGCGACCGGTTGTAGATTTACCGCAACCACTTTCGCCTACCAGACCTAATGTTTCTCCCTTGTTTATACAAAAAGAGACGTCATCGACAGCATGGAGTTTGGCCCCATCACCTACATCAAAATATTTCTTGAGATTCCTAACATCAATAAACGCTTTATTCATGCTTAACTTTTCCCCCCCTTAGCCAGAAAGCAAGCGACAAAATGGTTTTTTTCTAATTCGAGTAAACCGGGGTGTTGTCTGTTACAACCAGCTAAAGCATGGGGGCAGCGGGGAGAAAAGGCACATCCCGCAGGGAGATGTAACGGGTCAGGCATCATGCCTTCAATGGGTTGTAAACGATCAACTTTGCTATCAATATCCGGTAAGGAACCAAAGAGGCCTTGAGTATAGGGGTGGGAGGGTCTGTTAAACACACTTTCCACCGGGCCGCTTTCAATTATGCTACCGGCGTATATGACAGCTACCCGGTCACACATTTCAGCTACAATACCTAAATTGTG
>DUNI01000188.1 GCA_012839445.1 Bacillota bacterium | reverse complement strand
GGAGAACTTAGCGGCGGCGAGCAGGTACAGTTGGCCTTACTCAAAGTCATGCTCTCGGGAGCTAATTTCTTAATACTGGATGAACCTACTAACCACTTGGATATTCCCAGTTCGGAAGCGGTGGAGAATGTGTTAGCTACTTTCCCCGGAACCATTTTAGTGGTTTCTCATGATCGCTACTTCCTGAAAAACTTGGTTAATGGTGTTTTGGCCATAGAGAAAGGCAAGCTGGTATATTACCAAGGGGATTACGCTTATTATCAAGAAAAAAGCCGAGAAAAGAAAAAACGTCAGGAAGAGGAAAAGCAGCGGCCGGTAAATCACATGGACGACAACAAAGCAGCCCGTGCTGCCGAAAGAGAAAAGCAAAAAATAATTGCTAAGAGGCAGGCCGAGCTGCAAGATTTAGAAGATAATATTGAGGATTTAGAACAACAAAAAGGAGAATTAGAGCTATCTCTGGCCAATCCTATCACTTACCAGGATAGCAATGAAGCCAAGCGCTGTGCCCAGGAGTTTCAGGAAGTGGAGCGCCTGCTGCACGAAGCTTATAGCCGTTGGGCCCAGTTAGCCGAGGCTGTGGAAGGATGCTAGGGACTGACTAAATTTCAGGCTTCTACCAGAATGTTATCTATCAACCGGGTATTGCCGAGCCATACTGCCATGGCCAGTAGTACTCGGTTTTCGATTTTGTCTACTGGAGCCAGGGTTTCCGGATTGCAGACGGATATGTAGTCGATACGTGTATTTGGTTGGCTTTCAATTTCTTTAACCATGGCTTCGTGCACCACATCCGCGTTGTGTTCGCCGGCTTCAATAAGACGCTGGCCTAATTTTAGAGTGTTATATAGTACAGGGGCACTGGCACGTTGTTTGGCCGTCAGATATTTATTACGCGAGCTTGTGGCCAGCCCATCGGCTTCACGAACTGTAGGTACGGTGACAATTTCCAGCGGCATGTTTAAGTCCCGTACCATTTGCTTAATAACCACAGCCTGCTGAAAGTCCTTGAGCCCGAAATAGGCCCGATCCGGCTGTATAATATTAAATAACTTGCTTACGACTGTTGCTACTCCTCGAAAATGTCCCGGCCGGGAAGCGCCGCACAGTGTTTCGGTGATGGTATCCACCTGAACCCAGGTATGGAATCTTTCTGGATACATCTCTTCGGCTGCCGGCATAAAGATGGCATCTACACTGGCTTGGCTACATGAATTACGGTCTTTTTCCAAATCGCGCGGATAGCGATCCAAGTCCTCCTGCGGGCCAAACTGGGTGGGATTTACGAAGATACTTACCACAACTACATCATTTTGTTCTCGGGCAGTATGCACCAGGCTCAGATGGCCTTCATGTAGATAGCCCATTGTAGGAACCAGTCCGATAGATTTTTCCCGCTTTTTTTGTGACAACACAAACTGACGCGCTTCCTCAATAGTTCTCAGTAGTTCCATGAAGAGATGAAGCCTCCTTGTTATTTAAGTGCCAGCAGGGTAAACATTAGAACTGTACCAGTTCAATTAGTTCGTTGTCCGGTCCGCGCAAGAAAGCGATTTTCATGCCACCTTCCAGTTGGCGCGGGACTTCATCTACCAGCTTAACCCCGGCCTTTTTCAGCTGGGCCCAGGCGTTATCAATATCGCTTACCCTAAATGCCATGTGTGCTATCGGCCCGTCGCTATTTGGAACCGGTTCGTCCACGTATTCCAGCAGTTCAACTATGCCCGACCCGGCTACAAGCATGGCCTTTTTTAACCCTCTAGTGGACAAATCTTCTTGGCTCTGTAGCTTAAGACCCAGCATTTCCTGATAAAAAGCAATAGACCGCTTGAGATTAGCCACTTGCACACCCACGTGATCCAAATTTTGGACTAAAATTCCCATTATGAGACCTCCTATTGTGTTATTCTTTCTCTAGCATTATTCGCCAGTATTTAACGTTACCCTTCAGCCAACCTGCTCAAAAGAGCATTGGAAGTGGGCGGCCAAAGAGGGTCGCCCCTGCAAGAAACTGCAGCCTACTGGTAGGGGCAGGTCTTTGTGCCGGCCTGCAGCATAGGGGAACCGGGCGACCACAGAGGGTCGCCCCTACACAAAGCCTGCAGCATAGGGGAACCGGGCGATCACAGAGG
>DUNI01000187.1 GCA_012839445.1 Bacillota bacterium | reverse complement strand
CCGGCAAGGTAACGGTTGCCTTAAAAACCGGCCAAGTGTACTCCTAAAACGTTTCCACCCACAGCTTTGGGGCCATGTTCAGCAGCCTCCAGGCGGCTTAAGAGAGCCGGGTAAGGTGCAAGCCGGTGCCTGGAGGCTGCTGAACATGGCCCCAAAGCTGTGGGTGGAAACGTTTTAGGAGTACACTTGGCCGGTTTTTAAGGCAACCGTTACCTTGCCGGGGTATAGATATTTCTATGCCTTCTGAGGTATAGGCTGTGAAGTCTGTACGAATCAGGGTGGTACCGCAAGCGACCCTTGCCCCTGGAATGTCCAGGGACAGGGGTTTTTTGTTGTCGATAGCTGGGTCCTTTTAGCTAATACTATCTTTAGGAGGGATTAACTTGGCAGAGAAAAAGACTTTTTATGTTACAACTCCTATTTATTATCCCAGTGACAATCTGCATATCGGCCATGCCTATACCGAGGTGGCGGCTGATGCTCTGGCACGTTTCAAGCGTCACCAGGGATACGATGTCATGTTCCTTACCGGATCTGATGAGCACGGGCAGAAAATACAGCGTATTGCCGAGGAGCGTGGAATTACTCCGAAAGACTATGTGGATAAGATTGTAGCTAACTTTACTAACGTATGGGAGACTCTTCACATCAGCTACGACGATTTTATCCGGACTACCGAAGAGCGCCACACTAAAGCTGTACAGGAGATTTTTCAGCGCCTGTATGACAGCGGCGACATCTACAAGTCTGAATACGAAGGCTGGTATTGTGTGCCCTGTGAATCATTTTGGACTGAGCATCAGATAACACAGGATCACATTTGTCCCGATTGCGAGCGACCGGTGGAACTGGTTAAAGAAGAGAGTTATTTCTTCCGTATGTCACGCTATGCTGACCGCTGGCTAAAGTATATCGAAGACAATCCGGATTTTATTCAGCCTACTTCTCGCCGTAACGAAATGGTTAGCTTTGTTAAACAGGGATTGGAAGATTTATGCGTATCGCGTACTACCTTTGATTGGGGGATACCGGTTCCCTTTGATCCCAAGCATGTAATCTATGTTTGGATCGATGCTCTGGCTAACTATATTACTGCTTTAGGCTATCCCTCGGAAGACGAAAGCAAGTTTAGGCATTATTGGCCGGCAGATGTACATTTGGTAGGTAAAGAGATAGTGCGTTTTCATACCATTATTTGGCCCATGATGCTCATGGCATTGGATTTGCCCTTGCCCAAGAAAGTGTTTGGCCATGGCTGGCTGATCCTAGAAAGCGGCAAGATGTCTAAATCCAAGGGCAATGTAGTGGATCCACTGGTGTTGGTAGACAAGTACGGGGTCGACGCCGTCCGCTATTTCTTACTGCGGGAGATTCCTTTTGGGGCCGACGGACACTACTCTGAGGATGCCTTAATTAAGCGCATAAACTCTGACCTGGCCAATGACCTGGGGAATCTTATTTATCGGACGCTAACCATGATGAGAAAGTACTTTGACGGTGAGGTGCCGGTTCCTGGTCCGGAAGTTGCACCTGACAACGAGCTTAAACAGGTGGCTCAAGAAGCAGTGACAAATGCCGAGGCAGCCATGGAACGACTGGAGATTAGTACGGCCTTGGATGCTATTTGGGATTTAGTGAAACGAGCCAACAAGTATATCGATGAAACTGCACCTTGGACCTTGGCCAAGAACGGTGACAATGAACGTTTGGCCACAGTAATGTATAATCTGGCTGAAACCGGAAGAATTCTGGCAGTGCTGTTGGTGCCTTACCTAACTTCAACGCCGGGGCTCATTTGGGAGCAACTGGGCTTGGACGGTAGTCCCAGCGATGCCGGTTGGGACACAGCTAAAACTTGGGGCCTGCTAACCCCAGGGGCTAAGACACACCGCGGTGCTCCGCTTTTCCCACGTATAGATCCCGATAAGGAGGAACAAGCTGTGAAAGATCAGAAACTGGAGGCTAAGCCGGTTAAAGAGCCTGAAAAGGCAACAGAAGAGAATATCATTACTATCGACGAGTTTGCAAAAGTACAGCTTAAGGTAGCCGAAGTCCTGGTTGCCGAACGCATACCTAAGTCCAACAAGCTGCTCCGGCTAGAGGTGGCCATTGGTGAAGAGCATCGCCAGCTAGTGGCCGGTATCGGTAAATCCTATGAACCGGAAGAACTCATAGGCAAAAAGATCGTGGTAGTAGTTAACCTAAAACCGGCAAAGCTCATGGGAGTAGAATCCAACGGCATGTTGCTGGCAGCCAGTTTCCCCGCCGCAAAGGGCGAGGATCGAGCGATCTCGCTGCTAACAGTGGATCGGCCCATAGACAGTGGAGCCAGTGTACGTTAGAGGTTAGGGACTATTGTAAGGAGTGACAACATGCTTATAGATAGCCACGCCCATTTGCAGGACCCGCTGCTTTTACCTGAAATAGAAGAAATCCTTAAGCGGGCCCAGGAGGCCGGCGTTCAGACCATTGTTTGTCCAGGGTATGACCTAGAGTCTTCTAGGGCAGCTATCGACATTGCCGAAAAATATCCCCAGGTGTTTGCTGCTGTAGGCATACATCCGGGAAACTTAACTGATTTAGACCGCAATGTTTGGGACGAGTTGGCTGACTTAGCCCAACATCCGCGAGTGGTGGCTATCGGTGAAATGGGACTCGATTATGTAAACGGTTTTCCCGATAAAGACAAGCAACAGGATGTTTTCCGAAGGCAGTTGGAGTTGGCCGGGAAGATGGATTTGCCGGTTATTATTCATAACCGCGAATCCCATGCTGATGTCCTAAACATGGCCCAAGCAATTGGACAACTGCCCAAAGGCGGTGTTATGCATTGCTTTTCCGGCAGTGCGGAGCTGGCTGAGGAGTTTCTTAACCTTGGCTACTATATTTCCTTTGCTGGGCCGGTTACATTTAAGAATGCCCGCCGTTTGCCTCAAGTGGCGGCTAGCATACCAACAAAACGTCTTCTTTGCGAAACCGATAGCCCGTATCTTTCCCCTGAACCTTACCGTGGGAAAAGAAATGAGCCGGCTCGTGTTATTCACGTGGCGGCTAAACTGGCAAAGCTCCTTGATCAGGAGCTGGAGGATTTGGCACCTATTCTGACAGCTAATACCAAAACTTTATTTTGCATCTGATAATACGGTCGTAATAGTAATATAAGTAGGGCTGCCCTTTAAAACTAAAATGTTTGCGGGCAGCCCTTTAATAGCAGTTGTTTTTGTTTTAGGTTAGTTAAGATTCGGTAACGTCAAAATCAAGAGTACACCTAACACTGCTCCGGCAACAGCACCGAAGGTGGGTGCATGGCCTTGGTCTAGGTCATGGGCTCCAGGCAAGAGTTCGTCAAAGGTAATATAGAGCATTGCACCGGCAGCAGCCCCTAAAGCCAAGGATAACATAGAAGGCGAGACAGATCCCAACAGAGTACCTACCAACGCTCCAATACCCATAGGTACACCGGCGAGGGAGCTCCACAATAGGATACGACTGTTATCAATGTTGGCGGCTTTCATGGGACCGCCCATGGCCATGCCTTCGGGAATGTTATGAAGAGCTATAATTACTGCTAAACCAAGTCCCAGATGTTCGGACACGGTGTAGCCGGCTCCAATTGCCAGACCTTCAGGAAAGTTGTGCATGGCAACTCCCAGTCCTAATAGCACAGGTCTGGCAATTGGAGCCGGCTACACCGTGTCCGAACATCTGGGACTTGGTTTAGCAGTAATTATAGCTCTTCATAACATT
>DUNI01000022.1 GCA_012839445.1 Bacillota bacterium | reverse complement strand
TCATAAAGTACTGTTTATAAAACAGCTTGATTATTTGCCAACAACTGCGGATATTTGTGCAGGTTAGCCAAAGGTAATAGTGCGTTTTAGGACGAACATTTGTCTATAGAAGCCGAAAGAGCGACCGCACAGGATCTGATAATTAAGCCAGGTTCTAGTTGAACGGGCGGCTCAAGTATGCTGTTTTTTGGGGGGGTGAATTACGTGGTTAAGGTAGCGAACAAAGTATGGTGCAAAGGTTGTGGGATTTGCGTTGAGTTTTGCCCCAAACAAGTCTTAGCTTTGGGTGATGATGGGAAGGTACTAGTAGCCAAACCAACTGAATGTATAGATTGCGGGTTATGCGAACTGCGCTGCCCGGACTTTGTGCTTAGAGTAGAGGAGGGATAAACAAATGAGTGATAATAATATACGCTTAATGCAAGGGAACGAAGCGTGTGCCGAAGCAGCTTTAGTTGCTGGCTGCAGATTTTTTGCTGGCTATCCTATTACACCGGCGACTGAGATAGCAGAAATTTTGGCTACGCGGTTGCCCCAAGTAGGTGGGACATTTATTCAGATGGAAGACGAGCTAGCCAGTATGGCTGCTGTGATCGGTGCTTCCATTGGAGGGAAGAAAGCTTTAACAGCTACCAGCGGTCCTGGATTTACACTGAAACAAGAAAACATAGGCTATGCGGCCATGGTGGAGATACCATGTGTTATTGTAAATGTTCAAAGAGGTGGACCGAGCACGGGTCTACCAACATTGCCAGCGCAAGGTGATGTAATGCAGGCTCGGTGGGGCACGCATGGTGACCACCCAATAATCGTACTTTGCCCATCAACAGTACGTGAGACTTTTGATCTAACTATAAATGCTTTCAACTTTTCTGAGAAGCTACGTACTCCGGTAATACTTTTATCTGATGCTGTGGTAGGGCATCTACGGGAAAAAGTAGTGTTACCTGATCCGGATCAACTTGGTTTAGTGGAGCGAAAACGTCCTACTGTGGGACCGGAAGAATATTTGCCGTTTAGAGCCGATGCCGACGGTGTGCCTCCGTTTATACCAGTGGGAGAAGGGTATCGCTATCATATGACTAGTAATTTCCACGATGAAGGCGGCTTTCCAGCTACAAATGACAGTGAAAATGCCAAGATTGCCATGGAACGCCTCCACAACAAGATCGAGCGATGCCTAGACGAGATTACCTTATTGGAGGAAACCGACTTAGATGATGCAGAGGTTGCTGTATTTGCTTATGGTTCTACGGCACGTTCGGCAAAAAGTGCTGTTGAGCTCGCCCGCAAGCAAGGAATTAAGGCTGGCTTACTAAAAACTATGACACTTTGGCCTTTTCCCCATGAGGCAGTTAAGAAGCTGGGAGATAAGGTGAAAACGATTATTGTACCCGAAATGAATACAGGCCAACTGGTTGGAGAGGTTGAACGGGCTGTGCGTCGGCTACCGGTAGAAGTGATACCGCTCACTAGATATGACGGTCTTATGATTAGACCTGAGCAAATAATTGCCAAGATTAAAGAGGTGATGTGACTTGGCTACCGCAACATTCGACTATTTGAGAGCAAACAAGCTGCCGCACATTTGGTGCCCTGGCTGCGGTGACGGGATCATAGTCGGGGCTATGATTCGTGCTATTGCAAAAATGGGATGGAGCAGAGATGAGGTAGTGGTTGTTACAGGGATCGGATGCTCTGCCCGTTCTAATGCTATCATAGATTTCAATACTTTCCAGACGACCCACGGTCGTGCTCTTGGATTTGCTACAGGACTTAAATTGGCACGTCCAGAGCTAAAAGTAATTGTTGTCACCGGTGATGGTGACGGTGCCGGCATCGGCGGTAACCACCTGATTCATGCTGCTCGCCG
>DUNI01000021.1 GCA_012839445.1 Bacillota bacterium | reverse complement strand
TCCAACGAGGATGCGCAACCTTTGTCGGAAAAGTGGTTGAAAAATTGCAAGGAAACAGTTGAGCCCCAAAAGAAAGATATACTTGAGGCATCCCGTTTGGCAGTGGCAATAGAGCGGCTTGTGAAACAATATGATGCCGATGGTATAGCCATTGCGTGTTTTACACTTTTAAAGGAATTGGGCACGACGAGCTGCCTTGCCCTTAGTTTATTAAACGACAGTGAAGAATATATAGGGGCTTGTGAAGGCGATATGGATTCGGCCTTAACGCTTCTTATGATGAAAGCTCTGACAAACAGCCCGTCATGGATGGCGAATCCCATTATCGAAAAAGACGGAGTTTTAAAGCTATCACATTGTACGGCACCTCTTCTTATAACAGGCGAAACACAGCCCTACAAATTAAGAAACCATCATGAAAGTAAAATAGGGGTAAGTCCCCAGGTTAGCTTACCTGAAGGTATGCCTGTAACTATAACTCGAATAGGAAATGATATAAACTCCCTCAGTGTAAGCACAGGAATCACAACAGATACAATTTATACACCTACTTGCAGGACACAATTGAGAATCAAGCTTGATTCCATGACCGATTTTATTGAAAATCTTCTTGGATGCCATCAGATTGTGACTTATGGCAACTATTCAAAGGCCTTATCATATGTAGGAAGTCTACTAGGGTTAAAAGTCTTACAATAGTTATACTCAAAAAAGTTAACCTTGACAACTTATGAATGACAAAAGAATGCTTAAAACGGTCCTGATTGTATAGATTACAATAATGAGGAGTAATGTCTAATGAAAATTAACAATATACTTAATGTTAAAGGCACGGAATTTCCGGCGGGAAGGCTTACCAGAGTTTTGGTAGGCCCCGGGGCTCCGTCTGAAGCCAATGGCTTTGTTATGGGGCATGTGACCGTCTATCCCGGGGGATCAGTGCCTTTGCACTCTCATGAGCAGGAAGAAGTATATATTATCCTCAGCGGGGAAGGGAAAATGCACATCAATGACAACACCGCTGATGTAAAACCCGGTGATTATATTTACATCACTCCAAATTCTGCCCATCTTCTTGAAAACACGTCTGAGGATAACATGATAATGGTCTTTTGCTATGCACCAAAAAGTATAGTTGACCACTGGCAGGAGGAATTGGAAGGTAAGCTTACGTCCATGTGAGTCAAATCCTACCCATCACCCCTGATACGAATTAAATCAATTAAAATTTAGATGAAAGATGTGCTGTTTTATACCAAACATAAACTTAATAAGGCCTTTGGCGAAGCCTCATTAATGCAAATACATGGTGTAAATATCATTGCCATTGGCTCTCATGTGGCAAGAACTCTATAAAAGGCAAAAAAAGAGCCAGCATGGGTGGAAAAACCCACGGACTCTAGTATCAACCAGAACTATTGTCTATCCTTGAGGAGTGCTTTTTCCCTCCATTTGCCTTTTTTGTAGAAAATAAAAGTTATCATAGCTCCAAACACCCAGGCCATTAAAAGGGAAACGAATATTGACTCCGGTCTACCGTTAGGATATTGTATACTCCGGGTGAGATAGGCAAGACCATAAGCAATAGGCACTCGTAGAAAAATTGTAGTTATCAACGAAAGCCACATAGGGGTTACGGTGTCTCCTGCACCGCGCATAACTCCTGAAAGAACCTGTGTAACCGCCATTGCAATGTATCCCACTGCGAGGATACGCATCATTCGCATGCTTAAATCAACGAGCTCAGCCGTATCGGTAAAAATATTCATAAGGTATCTACCAAAAATTAAGATGATTATCGTTATGAACGTTGAAACTCCCACCGCTATTGCTAAGCCTTGCCGTGTCCCCTGTTCTACTCTGTCAATCTTTTTTGCCCCAACATTTTGCCCTGCATACGTGGTCATAGTCATACCAAAAGTGAAATTAGGCATCATAGCAAATCCGTCCACACGCATTACGATAACGTTACATGCGATAATCATTTCCCCGAAGGTATTTGTAAGGGATTGTACGGTTATCATCGCAAGGGAGAATATTACCTGAGTCAAACCTGATGGCAATCCAAGTTTTAGAAGCTGCAGAAAGTATTCTTTTTTAGGTTTCATCATATTTAAGTTAAAGTCCAGTACATCATCCATTGTTTTAAGTTTAATTGCACATAGAACTGCCGAAACCATCTGTGCAATTACAGTTGCCAGTGCTACTCCTGATACCCCCATATTTAAACCTGCAACAAACCATATATCTAATACTA
>DUNI01000020.1 GCA_012839445.1 Bacillota bacterium | reverse complement strand
CATTTATTGATGATAGGCAAAAACCTAGCGGGTAAATTGTAGGGGCCGGGCTCTGTCCCGGCCCGTATACGGGTACCGGGCAGCCACGGAGGGCTGCCCCTACGTGAAGGCCTTCTCCGCGCCGGCCCACACAATATTTACAAGGGTATTGCATTTCTATGCAAGATGACTTATAATTATAGGCATTGAGCGAACCAACAGATTTCAAAATCTGATCGGAGCTAAGAGTTGGTTTGGGATCATTGGTACAACATAAGACTAACCAGTAATTTGGTAAGGAGGAAAAACCATGAGCAAAATCAAAAAAGTGGTATTAGCTTATTCCGGTGGGCTGGACACCTCTATTATTATCCCATGGCTGAAGGAGAACTACGGTTGCGAAGTAGTAGCCATGGCGGCTGATGTAGGACAAGGGGAAGAGTTAGAACCCCTAGAAGAGAAAGCGATTAAAACCGGTGCCAGCAAGATTTATATTGAAGATCTTAAGGACGATTTTGTTAAGAACTATGTGTTCCCCATGGTTAAAGCCGGCGCTATCTACGAAGGCAAATATCTCCAAGGGACATCCATTGCCAGACCGGTTATTGCCAAAAGATTAGTGGAAGTGGCCCTGGCCGAAAAAGCAGATGCCATTGTCCACGGCTGTACCGGCAAAGGTAATGACCAGGCACGGTTTGAGTTTACGGCCAAGGCTTTGGCACCGCAGCTGAAGGTCATTTCTCCTTGGCGGGAATGGGATATTAAGTCTCGTCAGGAAGAGATCGATTATGCCGTGGCCCGTGGTATTCCGGTGCCGGTGAGCAAAGAAAAACCCTACAGCATGGATCGCAACCTATGGCATATTAGCTACGAAGGTGGCGTGCTGGAAGATCCGGATTTTGAACCGCTGGAAGATATGTTTATGCTGACGGTTTCTCCTGAGAAAGCCCCTAACAAACCTACTTATGTTACCATTGATTTTGAGCAGGGAGAACCGGTGGCTGTTGACGGTGAGAAGCTAGCCCCGGTAGCACTAATTGAAAAACTTAATGACTTGGCTGGGGCCAACGGCATAGGCCGGGTAGATTTGGTAGAGAACAGACTGGTGGGCATGAAATCGCGCGGTGTTTATGAGACTCCCGGCGGTACTGTACTTATGTATGCTCATAGAGAGTTGGAGTATCTGACACTGGACCGGGATACCATGCATTATAAAGAACTGTTAGCCGCCAAATATGCCGAGTTGGTATATTATGGCCTCTGGTTTACACCGCTTAGAGAAGCACTGGATGCCTTCATGAACTCCATACAAAAACCAGTGACCGGTACCGTGCGCCTCAAACTGTATAAAGGTAATATTATTGTGTCCGGTCGCACATCTCCTTACAGTTTGTACCGGGAAGACTTGGCTACCTTTGATGAGGACGATATTTACGATCAGAAGGATTCGGCCGGCTTTATTAATCTGTACGGACTGCCTTTGGCAGTGCAGGGTTGGCTCAAGAATAAGGGGCTTAAGGCATGAAACTTTGGGGCGGACGATTTCGCAAACATACGGCGGCTGAGGTAGAGGAGTTTAACTCCTCTATCCAGTATGATCACCGTTTATGGGAAGAAGATATTGCCGGCAGTTTGGCCCATGTAAAAATGCTGGCCTCGGTGGGAGTTCTTTCTGCTGCTGAAGCGGACGCTATCTGTCAGGGACTGAAAGAAATCCACGGCGAAATTGAACGGGGCGAATTTGCCTTTTCTCCCGAATTCGAAGATATCCACATGCACATTGAACATCGGCTAATCGAAAAGATCGGGCCGGTGGGCGGTAAAGTCCATACAGCTCGGAGCCGTAACGATCAAGTAGCGCTGGATACTCATTTATACGTGCGTAAACAAGTGGATGAAATCCTGAACTTAATCACAACTCTCCAACAAGAGTTAGTAAAAAAGGCCGAGGCCAATTTGGATGTGGTCATGCCAGGCTATACGCACCTACAACATGCCCAGCCAGTGCTGCTGGCACACCATTTTCTAGCTTATGTGCATATGCTGGAGCGGGATCGAGAGCGCTTTTTAGGATGTCGTGAGCGAGCTGACATGATGCCGCTGGGAGCAGGTGCACTGGCAGGAACAAGTTTTCCCATTGATCGTCAGCAGGTGGCCAACGAACTGGGCTTTGCTGCCATCTATGCCAACAGCCTGGATGCCGTGAGCGACCGTGATTACATTCTGGAATTTTTGTCGTCGGCGGCCATTTGTTTAATGCATCTTTCCCGCCTGGCCGAGGAACTTATTTTGTGGAGCAGCCAAGAGTTCGGCTTTGTGGAGCTGGATGATGCTTACAGCACCGGCTCCAGCATAATGCCCCAAAAAAAGAACCCTGACGTACCCGAGCTGGTTCGGGGCAAAGCCGGTCGTGTGGCCGGACATCTCATGGCCCTTCTTATGACCATGAAAGGCCTTCCCTTAGCCTACAATAAAGACATGCAAGAAGATAAGGAAGCCTTGTTTGATACAGTTGATACCTTAACCGCCTGTCTCAGCATTTTTGCCGGTCTTATAGCTACCCTTAAAGTGAACCGAGACCGCATGCGACAAGCCATAAGGGGCGATTTTTCCACTGCCACCGATTTGGCCGACTATTTGGCTAAGCGCGGTTTGCCGTTTAGAGAAGCCCATGCCGTGATTGGGCGACTGGTGCAGCTGTGTCTGGACCAAGATAAAATACTGGAAGATCTAACATTAGAAGATTTACAGCAGGCCTCGCCCCTGTTTGAATCTGATGCACTGAAAGTACTTACTCCGGAAGCTGTTGTAGCCGCCCGCATCTCCTACGGTGGCACAGCGCCGGAGCAAGTAAAGCTACAACTGGAACAAGTTCAAGCGATGCTAAAGTCGCGATAAATTAAAAAGAGAAGCAGCTATTAACTTAGAAGCTGTCCCTTTCAAGCTATGGCTTGTGGGACAGCTTCTTTTCATTCACCAAACTGATGTTAGATCAATATTATGGGGAGGAGAAGGTGTGCTTCAACCGGCATGCTTTCGGCAGAAAATTAGGGGAGGGGAACGTTCAGTGAAAATCAAGGTTTGGTTGGTGTTAGTGGCATTGGTAACTGTGTTGGTGGCTGGGTGCAGCCCTGCCCAACCGCCGGCAACACAGGAGCAAGAGCCACCGGTTGAGGCCGATGTGCTTACACCGTTGTCTCCAGAAGTCACCGTTACCGTTGGAGCCAAAGAAGTGGTGTCAGATGCCGGGCTTCTAATTGGAATGGCCAAAGGCTACTACAAGGAATTGGGACTTAACATTGAGTCGATTAACTTCAATACCGGTCAGGAAATGATCAATGCGTTGGCAGCCGGGCAATTAGACGCAGGTTGCACAGTCAGTGCCACCAGTTTGTTTAATGCCATGCTGCGCGATATTCCCATCAAAATAGTAGCTGATAAAGGGGTTAATGTTCCTGGCCAGGGTTACTATCGACTTTGCATCCGCAAAGACCTTGTGGACGAAATCAAAGACTATGAAGACCTTAGAGGACGTAAACTGGCCGTTGTAGGCACAGCTTCTTTAGACGAAATTGCTTTAGATCGCTGCTTGAACGCCGGTGGCATGACCACGGCTGATGTTCAGCTGGAAGTAATTCGAGCCTTTCCCGATATCGTAGCCGCTTTAGCCAATGGCAGCATTGACGGCGGCATGATTATCGAACCCTTTGTAGCTCAGGGAATGGCCAAAGACATTTTAGATCCCTGGAAAGATCCAGCGGAGTATGACCCCCATGCTCAAACTGCGTTCTTAGTCTATGGGCCGTCTCTAAGGGATCGTCCCGAAGTGGCTGACCGGTTCATGATCGCCTATATTAAGGCATTACGCGATTACAATGACGCTTTCTTCAAAGACAAAAAGAAAGATGAGATCATCTCCGTTTTGGTGGAAACATCGGTAGTTAAAGAGGAAGCGCTTTATGAGCAAATGTTCCCGGTGGGGCTTAATCCCGACGGCTATGTTCGTGCCAAAGGCGTTGACCTAGATTTAGAGTGGTATAAGCAACGCGAGCTGATAAAGGGTGATCTAAAACTGGAAGAGGTTTTGGATAACCAGTACGTAGATCGCGCCCTCGAGGTACTAGGGAAATACGAATGAGGCCATAAAGGGAGGGCTGGGGCTGCAGCCCTCCCTCTTACCTCTCCCCTGAGTTTTGGAGGTGTATTTAGTGCGGACAGAAGGAAAGCTGATTTCGTTTCTCTCGCCGGTCTTGCTGCTTATATTATGGGAAGTGTTAGCCCGTATGGGCCTGGTTGATATACGTCTATTTTCTTGCCCCAGCCGCATTATGGAGACTTTCATCCCTGTTTTGTTATCGGGTGAACTGCTTTATCACAGTTGGATCAGTGTCCGCCGCATCATGTTGGGATTTGCTGCCGGTGCTATACCGGGAGTGTTGCTGGGATTATCCATGGGCCTGTTTCCCTTGGTTCGGGCTGCCCTGGAGCCTATGGTAGCCGCCACCTTTCCCGTTCCCAAACTGGCTATAATGCCACTTATTTTACTCGTATTTGGGTTAGGGGAGTCTTCCAAAGTATTTACCATTGCCATCGGCGTGTTTTACTTGGTACTTATCAACACTATGGCCGGGGTACTTAGCATCGACAAGATTTATTTGGATGTGGCCAAAAACTACGGTGCCAGTCGTTGGAATTTTTACCGCACCGTTGCTTTACCCGGTGCCCTGCCTATGATTTTTGCTGGGTTTAAGCTGGGTATGGGAACAGCTTTGCTATTGATTGTGGCTGCCGAGCTGTCGGCAGCACGTGCCGGTGTAGGTTATTGGATTTGGCGGGCCTACGACATGTTCGATATTGAGCGCATGTTTGTGGCTCTTATCATGATGTCTGTTCTTGGCTATCTGCTTTCGTATCTTTTAGATTTCATCGAACAGCAGGTGATACCATGGAAAACAACGCATTAAGTGCCAAGCGGGATGCCATTTTAGTAAACAATATTAGCAAAGTATTTCCTAGCCGCTGTGGGGATCCGGTGGTGGCATTAGATAATATAAATCTTACCGTAAAGGAAGGTGAATTTCTGTGCATCGTGGGTCCCAGCGGCTGTGGTAAATCCACTCTGCTTAGGATTTTGGCCGGATTAGAGGAGCCCACAACAGGAGATGCTGTTGTAACCATAAAAGAGGAGGGAAAGCCGGTTAACTCCATGGTGTTTCAGGAACAATCCTTGTTTCCTTGGTATACAGTAAAAGATAATGTTACCTATGGATTGACCATGCGCGGCGTTTCCAAGAAGGAGCGTGAACAGATAGCCGATCATTACCTTAAAATTACCGGCCTGACCAAATTCGCCCATGCTTATCCGCACCAACTTTCCGGAGGAATGAAGCAGCGGGTTAGTGTAGCTCGTGCCTTTGCCAACGATCCTGCAATTCTTCTGTTGGACGAACCATTTGGCTCTTTAGATGAGCAAACACGGGTCTTGCTACAGCAAGAACTGCTTAAAATATGGGAAGGTACGCAAAAGACAGCTATGTTCATTACCCACAGTATTGATGAGGCCTTGGGACTGGGAGATCGGGTACTGGTGATGACGGCCCGTCCAGGTAAAGTTAAAGCTATTTTAGATATAGATCTTCCCCGTCCCCGGGATCTTACTGTTATCCGCTCACAGCCCAGATTCCTAGATTTATTTCATACAATTTGGTTTAGCCTGAGGGAAGAAGTGCTCAAGGCCAGAGCCGAAGAAATAAACTAACAATTGGCGGCAAAAAATGTCCTTAAAGCAAAAGGTTTTTGCACTACAATCAGCGAAAGTATAAAGTATAATGAGTATGTACTTAAGGAAGTAATAGAAAGAGAAACAGTATTTGGTAAAGGTGAGGCTTATGCTGACACAGCTACGCGATTTTGGCATGCTGGATGTTCTGGACATTTTAATTGTGGCTTTTGTGTTTTACCGGGTAATCATTTGGATTCGAGGCACGCGTGCTGTCCAACTAATAAAAGGCCTCGCCGTGCTTCTGTTAGCTTTTTTCTTTAGCCGACGATTTGGACTTGCGGCTACAAGCTGGCTCTTGGACAAAGTTATGACCATGGGCCTGATTGCTGTTCCCCTAATTTTTCAGCCGGAGCTTCGACGCGGTTTGGAGCAATTGGGCCGTGGCCGCCTCTTTGCAGGGGCTAGTCGGCTCATGGAATCGGAGGACGTACAGGGCATGATTCGCGAGGTGGTACGGGCGGTTCAGGTGTTGTCTCGAAACAAGGTCGGTGCTTTAATCGTACTGGAGCGGCAAACCGGTCTTAAAGAAGTAGAGGAAACAGGTATACCGCTTGATGCGGTGGTTTCGGCCGAAGTATTGGTCAACATTTTTGTTCCTAACACACCCCTTCACGATGGCGCTATTATTATCCGTGGTGACCGTATAGCTGCAGCCGGTTGTTTTTTGCCTCTTACTGAAAGCGAAGTCAGTCAGGAGCTAGGCACCAGGCACCGGGCGGCTTTGGGAATTAGTGAGCAATCAGACTGTGTAGCCATAGTGGTCTCAGAGGAAACTGGCATAATCTCTCTTACCCATGAAGGTCGGATCAAGCGCCATTTGGACGATACCAGCCTGAGCGAGTTGCTGCAAGGAATTTTTAAGCAAGAACCGTCAATATCATTCCTGCGCTGGGGGTCTTTGCATGGATAGTTGGCTGCAAAAAAACAGCGTTGTCCGTGTGGTGGCGCTCATACTAGCTTTTGTTATGTGGTTGTTTGTTGTTAACGAGCAAAACCCACAGGACATGCGAACGATTCTAGTGACACCGGAAATTAGGAATATGCCCCCAGGGCTGGTTCTGGCAGAAGACATTAAGCCGGTATCTGTTAAGCTACGCGGTCGCAGAAATGATCTTTATGCCACTGGGGCGTCGGAAATAGGTTTGTTCATTGATCTTACCGACGCCGGTGAAGGCGACGGTATTTATCCGATTCAGACTGTTACAATGCCGGACAACCTACAGCTAGTTCACATTAGTCCTCGTGAAACTACAGTTAAGTTGGAAGCTATTATTCAAAAACAACTTCCGGTAGAGCTTGTTAAACGCGGGAGTCCGGCTACCAGTTACGCAGCCGGTGAGCCAGTCCTTAGCCCAGTGCAAGTACTGGTGGAAGGCCCGCGTAGTCGAGTAGCCAGTGCCAACAGGGCGATAGTTAGGCTGGATCTGGAAGATGCCAAGGATAATATTCAAGTAAGTGTACCGGTGCAGATTTTGGATAACAAAGGGGCGCCGGCGGCCGAAGGGCTTAGGATTAAGCCAGAGGTTATCGAGGTGACATTACCGGTAGCCCGATTGCCGGCCAAGATTGTATCAGTAAGGCCGCAAGTAACCGGCGAACCGGCTGAAGGTTTCCAGGTAGGTCAGATAACAGTTGAACCTAGCACCATTATCGTTAGCGGTCCGGCGGCTATGTTGGCCGAAGTAACATCTGTTTCCACGCTACCGCTGGACATTAGCGGCGCTAATTCTACCCAAACCGGTGACCTGCGGATAGCTTTGCCTCAAGATGTTAAAGCTGAAATAGAGAGAGCAAAGGTGACTGTAACCATAGAACCTCGCACCATACAGCGCACATTAGATAATATCGCCGTAACAGTACGTGATCTGGGCAGTGATTTGGAAGGGGAGACAAACCCTAAAAATACAAAAGTAACAGTGAGCGGAGTCTATCAAATCGTAAACCAACTAACCTCAGCAAATGTGGTAGCATATGTCAGTGCCCAGGATTTGGCCGCAGGCGAACACGAATTGCCAGTGCGACTGGTACTGCCTGACGGCGTACGACAAGTAGGGATAGATCCTGCACAAGTCCAAGTTATTATTAGAGAAGCGGTAGCTGCAACTGAATAATATTTCATGAGCATATAAAGTATTATATTGCTTTGATTTAGGGCTGCCTTTTAAGACAGCCCTGTACTTAATCTTAGAAACGAAGGAGGACGCATGTTGGGGCGTTTATTCGGTACCGACGGTGTGCGTGGCGTGGCCAACCTTGACCTTACACCGGAATTGGCTTTTGCACTGGGCCGGGCAGGGGCCTTTATATTAACCAATGGTAAGAAAAGGCCACAGTTAGTAGTAGGAAAGGATACACGGCAATCCGGTGATATGTTGGAAGCGGCGCTTACCGCTGGGATTTGTTCTGTTGGCGGGGATGTTCTAAGTGTTGGCATTATACCGACGCCGGCTGTTGCCTATCTGACATGTATTCTGGGAGCCGATGCCGGCGTAATGATTTCTGCTTCCCATAATCCCGTACCCGATAACGGCATCAAATTTTTCTCCAACGAAGGATATAAACTCTCAGACGAAACGGAAGACCAGATAGAGGCTCTGCTTACTGAGCACAATTTGCCTCGGCCCACCGGTGAGAAAGTAGGTAAAAAAAGAGCATTGCCCGAGGCAGCCGATCTTTATCTCAAACATCTACAGGAAAAATTGGGCGTGGATCTATCGCCCTTTAACATGGTCGTGGATGCTGCCCATGGGGCCGCTTTTGAGGTAGCACCAACATTATTACAACGGCTAGGAGCTAAGGTCACGGCAATTAACACTGTCCCTACTGGTACCAACATCAATGTCAATTGTGGCTCTACTTATCCGCAAGACTTGCAGCGAGCCGTACAAGAAACAGGTGCTGATATTGGACTGGCTTTTGACGGTGATGCCGACCGGCTACTTGCTGTGGATGAACAAGGACAATTGGTAGATGGCGACCAGATCATGGCTATCTTAGCCCTTTGGCAGCAAGACAAAGGCCTGCTCAAAGGCAATGGCTTGGTGGCTACCTCCATGAGCAACATGGGCCTAGAATTAGCATTAAAAGAGCATGGCTTAAAAATGATCCGGGCCCAAGTAGGTGACCGTTACGTCCTGGAAGAACTGCTAAAACGCGGTTGGAACCTAGGTGGCGAACAATCGGGTCATATTATCAATCTCCATCATAACACCACCGGCGATGGGGTTAGCACTGCTCTACAGCTACTTAACGTCCTGGCCGAGAAACGACAACCGCTGTCGGAACTGGCAGCAGTAGTAAAGCCTTTTCCCCAGCTTATGATCAACGTACAGGTAACAACCAAGGACGGCTGGCAGGAAAACGAACATATCAAAGCCGCCATTACCAAAGCCGAAGAAACCCTAAACGGTCGTGGCCGCATCCTCGTTCGCCCATCCGGAACCGAACCGGTGATCAGAGTCATGGTAGAAGGCGAAGAAGAGGCTACGCTCAAAGACTTGGCCGCTGAAATTGCGGCTGTTATTAAAGAGCAGCTGGGGTAATATGACTTAATATCACCAAAACCGTGATTTAATGTCACCTAATATATGATAGTGCTCAGAAGTTTATTGTATAAAAGGACCTTAAACAAACGGAGATGATAATCTATGCCTTCGGAAGTAGTGGCGGTGCTTTATCGTGGCGGTTTAGAGGAGAGCCGGCATTATGGCTCTATAGCCGTGGTGGATATTAACGGGAAGCTGCTTTACAGTCGCGGCGATGCTGAGCGGATGACATTTTTGCGCTCGGCGGCCAAGCCGCTGCAGGTACTACCTTTATTTGAAAGTGGAACCTATGATCACTATCAGTTTTTGCTGGACGAAGTGGCGGTGATGTGCGGTTCCCACAGCGGACAGGATATGCATGTGGAGCGGGTACAATCTGTCTTGGCCAAGATTGGTCTTACAGAAGAGGCTCTGCAGTGTGGAGTTCACCGGCCTTTCCACCGGGAAACAGCCCAGCGGCTAAAGGCAGCCGGTGAGCCGCTAAGTCCGCTGAGGAATGCTTGTTCAGGAAAGCATGCTTGTATGTTGGCCATTACTAGTTTTCGGGATTGGGATTTAGCCGGCTATATGGATATAGAGCATCCAGTACAGCAGCTGATGTTAAAGACAGTGGCGGAAGTGACTGAATTTCCGGCCGAAGAGATTGGATTGGGCCTTGATACTTGCGGTGTACCGGTATTTGCTGTGCCGCTGGCCCAAATGGCGTTGGCCTATGCCAAACTGGGCAGCAAGAAATCAACCTCGGCGGCTCAGCACCGAGGTATGGAGACAATTGTGCAGGCTATGGTAACATATCCGGAATTGGTTGCCGGTACAGGCCGGTTTACCAGTGAATTGCTTGCCGCCAGTAAAGGGGCCCTTATTGCTAAGGACGGTGGGGAGAGTTGCTTCGGTATTGGCTTGGTAGATCAGGGCATCGGTATCGCAGTCAAGATCGAAGATGGTGGCAATCGAGCGTTGGCTCCGGTAGTAACTCAAGTGCTAACCGAGTTAGAACTTTTGCCCCAAGCGGC
Organism: Bacillota bacterium; assembly: GCA_012839445.1. GTDB lineage: Bacteria > Bacillota > DTU030 > DUMP01 > DUMP01 > DUNI01. Next base: position 8,093 of record DUNI01000020.1, on the reverse strand, counting down.
GCTAGCGGAGCTGGCCCGCTATCGGGAACGACCGATTAGGACCTATGGTGGAGTTTTAGCTGGCAGTATAAAAGCAGTATCTTTGACCTGATAATATCATTTTAAAGACTTTGTTCAACGGCTTGCAGGCGTTGCACCAGGGCATTGCCGTCGGCCGGTACCCTCAGTCGTACGGAAGCTGATGTGAGACCGGAGAACTCAGCTCCGTCCACTACCAGCACTCCTTGGCGAAGAAATTGCTGTCGCAAATCAATATCCGGGTTAGGGGCGGTAAGGGTCATTATTGGGGTGGTGTCGTGGGTATAGGACATTATAAGACAGGTAAGGCTTTGCTTTATCTGCTTTTTTACTTGTGCTACTTTTTTCCGGGAAAAGGTAAGAAAATCAGGTTGAGCCAAAGCTGCGCAGGCGGCGGTTACCGCTGGATCAACAATGTTAAAGGGCATATCTATTTTGTCATAAAGCTTCTTAATCTCGGTGCTAATTACGCCATAGCCTACCCGAAGTCCAGCCAGCCCCCAGCCCTTGGAAAAGGAGCGGGCTACTGCTACATTGGGGTATCTGGTGATTAAGTTAATGGCTGAATTTTCGTTGGGCATAAAATCGCCGTAGGCTTCATCCACAATTAAGGCTGTATTGCAGTTTAGCGCCTGTGCTGCTATGGCTTCCATTTTGGCCAAAGGCAGAACTTGTCCGGTAGGATTATTGGGGTTGTCTAAATAGATGGCGGCAATATCTTGATCCAAGCGTTCTAGCAGTTTCTCTAAGGAAATTCTTAGTTCCGGCAGCTGTAGTGTTACCGCCTCATACTTGGCTCCGCGTACTTGGGCTGATCGCACATAGTCGGCAAATTGGGGAGCAATGCCCAGCAAGCGGGCACCTGGCGCCAAAAAAAGAGTATTGTATTGCTGTAAGATTCCCATGGAGCCGGCACCGAGGACGATATTATCGACGGTAAGGCCAGCATCGGGCCAATATTCTAGTAGTGCTTCCTGTAAAGCCTGGGCCCAGGGCTCAGGATAGGATGACAGGTGTAAGCCTTTGGCTGCAGTGCCAAAGGCTTCTCTTGCCTTTTCCGGCGTGCCAAAGGGATTCGTGCCCAAGGAGCAGTCGATAGTATTTTTGACTGTCCAGCCATGGACACAAAGCTCAGAATTGTCTTCGCTTACATAGCTGTCTGCCGGAATGTCAGCCAGATATGTATTACGGCTAAGCATCATTTGCTTCCTCCTTTTCCCACCGGGCAATATTGGAAAAGATACATTGTTTATAACGGACTTCTTAGGTAATATATCTTCTGTGCCTGCTGCCAAAACCCTCTAAGCGTAGCTGAAGTCATACAACAGTCTTACCCCAAGCCTTTTTTGCTAGAATAAGAAAATGTTTGTTGAAAAATGAACGATGTTTATATTATTAAAAGAGGAATTTCCAATTTGGTGTCGAATTTAGTTCATAATGTTATAAACAAGATGTTTTACCAACCTATTAATGGAAAGGGGGGGAATACAGTCTATAATATCAGGACACCGCTTTATGTCACTATTTATCTAGACCTTCTCACCAAAATAAATTCCAAACAATATGGTCCTGGTGATTTTTTACCGACAGAAGCAGAAATGGAAAAAATATATCAAACAAGTCGGGCCCCGGTACGACAAGCTCTGGGGAAATTGGAATCAGAAGGTCTAATAATACGTAAACCGGGCCGCGGAACTTTTGTAACCAGCGACAGTGATGTAGATCCTTGGGTTCGACTGGGTGGATTCGGCGTACATTTCAGCAATGACTGGGACAAAATCAGCTGCCGAACATTAAAGGTTGACGTAGTCCAAGCAGACCAAGAAATCGCCGATTTGCTTCTAATTAATGCTGAAGACAACATAACATTCGTTTCTCGACTGCGGATGGTGGAAAATACGCCTGTGTTTTATCTTAATCACCATTTACTACCTATGTTTGATTCTAGAGTTTTTCAACAGGCTGGGGATTTCTTTTCTATGAGACACCTCTTGTTGGAAAAGTTTGGGGTAGAAGTAGTGTCAGTACGAGAAGAGCTATCTGCCTGGAAAGCAGAGGGCGATTTGGCCCGGAAGTTAGACGTAAACGATGGCGATCCTGTGCTGGCTATTACCAGGGTTTCACTCGATGGTGATTACACGCCGGTGGAAGTGGTTCGGTATTTTGCTCGGACCGACAGATGGCAATATCGCAGCATGTTATCTAAAAGAGATAAAGTACAGCTTTTGCCGTAATCTAAGCAGTAAAGAAGGGAGTGAGATGCAGGTGAATAAACGCGACATGGCTCTAGTATTTAGGTCAACCGTTGGTATACTTTTTCTTATTATTATCACGCTTACCATCGGCCAGGTGTTTTTTCGCTTTGTCTTAGATAGCCCCTTGGTTTGGAGCGAGGAGCTGGTTCGATTTTGTCTTATCTGGATGACCATGATCGGGGCGGCAGTTATTTGTTACGACGATGAACATCTTGGTATTAACAGTATTGTAGAAACGTTGCCGGTAGGCATACGATTTTGGATTTATGCTATTAATCGAGTTCTCATGATTGCATTAATGCTTATAATAGCTGGTTCTAGCGGGGAACTTATTGAAGCTTCGCACAAGACGTTTTCGGCTGCACTTAAGATGCCGTTGTCCTATTGGCGCCTAGCGGCTCCTGCAGGCTGCTTATTAACAGCTTTTTTACTACTTGTACGCTTAATTATCAACTACCGCCTGTTTAAGGAAGGGCATTTTGGAGAGATAGCCCAGAATGATCAGGGGGAGGATTTGTAGTAAATGATAGTGCTAATGCTTTTCGCTTTAATACTTTTAATTGTGCTTGGTATGCCCATTGCTTATGCCCTCGGTATGGTATCGTTCCTGTACCTATCAACCAAGGGGATTGCATTGTCTATGATGGCACAAAGTTTGGTACGTGGTATAAACTCGTTTACCATACTGGCCATTCCCTTCTTCTTTTTAGCAGGAGAGCTGATGAATGCTAGCGGTGTTACCGAGCGTATTATTAAACTGGCCCAGGCTCTCGTTGGGCATATAACGGGAGGTTTGGCTCAGGTAAACATTCTAGCCAGTGTTATGTTTGCCGGTCTTTCCGGCTCGGCTACTGCAGATACAGCAGCCCTGGGTTCAATATTGATTCCATCTATGGTTAAAGAAGGTTATGATAAGGATTTTTCGGCTGCTATAACAGTAGCCTCTTCTATGGTAGGACCGATTATTCCTCCCAGCATCACCTTGGTGTTGTATGGCATTATGGCTCAGCAGCCGATAGGACAATTACTGATTGCTGGGATTCTGCCCGGCTTTATAGTGGCTGGCACTCAAATGGTGTATACCTACTTTTACTCCAAAAAGATGGAGTATCCTCGTTACCCCAGGGCTTCGTTGCGGGAATTCGGTGGGGCCATGCGCGAAGGGGTGCCTGCTGTTATTATGCCTCTTATCATTGTAGGCGGTATATTAAGCGGAGTATTTACCCCCACCGAGGCGGCAGCAGTGGCGGTGCTATACGGTTTTATTGTTGGTCTCTTTTTCTTTAAGCAATTTAACTTACATGGTATGTGGCAAATGATCAAAGGAGTGGGGCTACGTAGTATTAGAGTACTAATAGTGCTGGCTTATGCCACCCTTTTCGGCTGGATTGTAACGCGAGCCCGAATACCGGAAATGGTAGTGGATTTTCTATTCAGTCTTAGCAGCAATCCAAGCGTGTTGTTGTTCCTTATAATTATGTTCCTGCTGGTGGTCGGATTGTTTATGTTACCTTCGCCAGCTTTAGTGGTATTAACTCCTATTTTGGCACCGGTGGCTAGTAAAATAGGTATATCTCCCATCCATTTTGGTGTGATCATGGTTTTGACTCTCACTGTGGGATCGGCTACCCCACCGGTTGGTGTATGTCTGTATATTGCTTCTGATATTGCCGAAATGCCGGTACAACGACTGATTAAGGCTATGATACCTCTTTATATAGTGTTGTTTGCTGCCATTTTAATAATTGCTTATGTTCCAGCTCTCAGCATGTACTTACCAACTACATTGCTGTAATTTAGGTGCAAAACTAGAAGAAATTTTAGTTGCTAATTTCAAGGAGGCTTAATTGTTCATGAAACACGAACTGCACCGCATGACCTGGAAAGAGGCCGAAGCCGCTTTCCAAGAAGACCCAGTAGTAATAATTCCTTTAGGTTCTATGGAACAACATGGTCCGCACGGTCCTATGGGCGACTATCAGGCAGCTGCCGAAGTAGCTCTTAGAGTAGCCAAAAACACCGGGTCTTACTGTATTCCCACCCTACCTTTTGGTTATTCCGAATACTTCCGTGGTTTTCCCGGCACCGTATCGTTAACGGCCGAGACAGTAAAGGCAGCTGTGCTTGATATCTGCGATTGTTTGTTTGAACACGGCTTAACCCGGTTGGTGTTTTTCAATGGCCATGCCGGTAATGCTCCAGTTTTGGATCGGGCTAGCCGCATTATGAGACGCACCCATAAGAGAATGGTACCAGCCCTTAACTTGTGGCAAATGTTAACACCGGAATTCAAGAAAGAACTATATAAAGAACAATTTAATCCCTCCGGTCACGGGGCCGAGCCCATGACTTCGGTAATGATGTATCTAACCCCCGATGATATGCGTATGGATCTTCTGGGGACTGTACGGAGCAACAAAGAGTGGAACGGGTTTCCCATTGTAAGCTTTGCTAAGGCCAAGTTAAAAGATACCGAAGTAGCACTTTATTTTGATATGGATGAAATGTCTCCTGACGGCGTCATGGGGAATCCTTTAGCCGGATCAGCTGAGAACGGCGAAGCCATAATTAACAAAGTTGTAGAATACGGTACAGCTTTTGTGGAAATGTTCAAGAAGGCTGACACTGCTGTAAGGAAGTAACTAGAACTCTTTCTGATATTTTGTGATAAGCCCTGCGCTAGCTGATTACCATTAGTTAATATCGAAAAAAGGAGAGGGGAAAAGTGGCAACATATTCTAAAAAAGGTTTAATCGCTCTTATTGCCTTAATGCTGGTGACTGCTCTAGTGGTTACTGGGTGTGGCGGTGGAAAACAACCTGCCGGTTCCGACAGCGAGGAAACGTATGAGATTCACTATGGTACCTGGGCCAGCGATGGTGAAGCTGCCTACGAAGGTATGGAGAAGTTCAAAGAAATAGTAGAAGAAGAATCGGATGGACGCATTGTGGTTCATCTGTATCCAGCTGACCAGCTAGGGAAAACAGACGAGCAGGTGGAACAGGTTTCATTAGGCACCATCCAAATGATGTCCAGTGGTTGGTTCGGTCTCGATGAAATGGAGTACCTAAGCCTGCCTTATTTAATGAAAGGTCCCGACAACTGGCGTGAATTGTTAGGTAGCGATATCGGTGATGCCTGGAACCAGGAACTTATTGACGAGAGAGGCATCAGATTCTTAGGTTTACTGCCGCGCAGCCCTCGGGTGCTTACTGCAGACAGACCTATTAACACCCCTGAGGACATGGATGGCCTTAAGATCCGTGTGCCTGAGCGCGACTATTATGTAGAGACTTTTAAAGCCTTTGGCGCTCGGCCTACACCCATGTCCTTTGGCGAAGTCTATACTGCCCTGCAAACAGGAGTTGTCAACGGACAAGAAAACCCCATTGAGACCATTTACAGTGCTGGCTTCCACGAAGTACAAGACTACATTATTCTTATTGACTACATGACAAAACCAGCCTTTGTACTAATCAACAACGAATTCTATGAAGGACTTCCCGCCGACCTGCAGGAGATTGTAACTAAAGCCCATCTTGAAGGTGAAAAGTATGCCCAGGAGCTACTCAACCAGCAACAGGAAGAGTACCTGGCCAAGATGAAAGAAGCAGGGGTAGAAGCTATCAGACCAGATCTACAGCCATTTATCGATGCTACTGAATCAGTACGAGAAAATCTAGGTACTAAGGTATGGGGTAAAGAGCTATATGAAAAGATCAAAGCTATTGGACAAAAGGATTTATAGTCTAGTCTGCCTCTAATCATTAGTGCTAAGAGCGCAGGGTAGATTGCCCATAAATTAGTGGCAAAGCTCGGCCAACCAGCAATTATTAGCCGGTGGCCGAGCTTGTATTTCTTAAGCCAATAGTTGGTTCCTGGATCATTATATAGTAGTATAGGCTCAGACCTTAGCCTATATAAAGACAACCTGGAGGTGCAGATTGTGCGAACCAAGTGGCAGGCAGCGCTGGTAGTTGCTGTGCTGTTAATATCAGTGGCCGGGTGTGCCCTGGAACCCATAGAGCCCGAAATGGGCCCGGATTTGTCAGAGGCCTCGCTTAGCGTCCATGTCATGGATGTTGGCCAAGCAGATGCCATTTTAGTACTGGCAGCAGGCAAGAGTATGCTTATCGACGGCGGTAATCGTACCGATACCGATTTAGTTAAAGAGTATCTTAGGTCCCAAGGTGTAGAGCAGTTAGATGTTGTTATCGGTACTCATCCCCACGCAGATCACATTGGTGGTCTGGTAGAAATCATAAATGATTTCCCAGTGGACAAAATATATATGCCCCGAGTAGCACATACTTCCAAGACATTCGAGGATTTACTTACCAACATAAAAAACAAAGGACTAAAGGTTACAGCAGCCAAAGCCGGCACCAAAATTGACCTAGGTGAGGAAATAACAGCTGTATTCTTGTCCCCGTCTGCTTCATCCTACGAGGAACTAAACAATTACAGCGCTGTTCTTAAGCTAACTTATCAGAACACAAGCTTTCTCTTTACCGGCGATGCCGAGGCAGAAGTGGAAAAGGAATTGCTGGCCTCCGATGCCAACTTATCCAGTACTGTACTTAAGGTAGCCCATCATGGTAGCGATAGCTCCAGCACTGCAGATTTTCTAAAGGCTGTACAGCCGGACATAGCCGTTATTTCAGTGGGGCAGGACAATACTTACGGGCATCCCAGCACAAAAGTGATCAACCGGTTACAAAAGGCCAAGGCCCAAATATTACGGACAGATGTACACGGTACAGTGGTGTTGGTGAGCGATGGTCAGGACGTAGTTGCAACCACTGACCGAGAGTAAGGATTCCTCAAGAACATATAGCTGCGGCGGTTGGCAATTATTAAAATGTCGAAAGGAGGATGCACCGGTGTTTATTATCGACCGCTTTGAAGGGGATATGGCTGTAATTGAGTACCAGGATGGCACTTTTGCTTTGCCGCGCAACCTACTACCGCCCGAAGCCAGCGAAGGAGATGCGCTCCGTTTTTCCATCACAGTGGATACAGAAGAAACAGAAGAGCGAAGAACAAAGATCGAACACCTGATGGACGATGTGTTCGAGGACTAGATGGCAAGTAAAAAACTCCCCCTATTTTCTAGGGAGAGTTTTTTAATTTGCCTTGTAATTAGCTGTGACCTAAATTGGAACTTTGGCTCTCATGATCACTGCTGGAGACAGCGGAAACCGGTGCCGATGTTTCCTGGGTTTCTGCTATCGGCACTGGAACTATCAAGTATTTGCGAATGGCAAATAGCCCACCCAGTGCAGCTACTCCCACCGCCAGTTCATAAGCGTTAGCGCCATGAATAAGCAGTTTTCTAGCTATGGCATAAATCAGCACTTCCACAATACTGGACGGAGTATGACGGAGTAGCATCAAGGCCAACTCCAAACCAATCACCAGCAGTAGGGCATGAGCCATAAAACCTTGAAACAGCTCATAAGTTTGGGTAAAATCATGGATTGTAATTACATAATAAAGCCGCCGAGCTAAGGAAATGCTGCTGGAAGCCACCGCAAAAATAAGAAAAGCGGCAAGGAAGGTTTCTATAATAGTGACGCTTTTTAAAATATAATCGATGTAACGCTTCATCCAAGCAGCCTCCTTAGGAATCGGAAGTTGTCGGTTCTGGTATAAAGATTCGAGCTAAAAGCTGATTTTCCTGCTGGAAATTTACTTTAACGCAGTGGGTTGGCTCTAGGGCAAGCTCTAGTTGCGTTAAAGTAAATTTCCAGCAGGAAAATCAGCTTTTAGCTCGAATCTTTATACCAGAACCGACAACTTCCGATTCCTAAGGAGGCT
>DUNI01000186.1 GCA_012839445.1 Bacillota bacterium | reverse complement strand
GCTATCCGGATTTAGAAGCATCTATGTGGACAAGAAATCCCTTCGGATTATATGGAAAGTCACAGATTCGAACATAGTAGAAGTTGCCGTAGTTACCAACTTGTACGCAACAAGTCCGTCACACGCAGCGATTCCAGCAACTACGGCAACTTCTACTATGTTCGAATCTGTGACTTTCCATATAATCCGAAGGGATTTCTTGTCCACATAGATGCTTCTAAATCCGGATAGCGGACGATTAGGTCGGTTTTCCAGAACTTTCCCAAACTTAGTGGGCTTCTTAGACATTTTCTGTAGCGCTTTGATTACTTTGATCTGGCGGCCCTTATCCAGCTTAAGAAAGTCATCAGCTGCGGCTGGAAATAATTTGACGTTGTCCGGGAGAAGGTTAGTCAGCATCGATTTCGACATCGGGAGCCTCCGCCAAATCTTCCGCTGTTAGATCTGTTTGGGACACGACATCCGCTAATGATAATAAGGGGCTTTTGGTTACTTCTTGTTCTATTATCCTGTACGCTAACTCCAGCTTGAGCTGTAATTCTGCCGTCTCATTGACCTTTTGCCACAATTCCTCAAAATTATCGTAGCTTAGTATGGTTGCTTTTGGCTCGGAACCGGAGAACATCATAACAAAAGGCAATTCATTGAGCTTTGGTTCGACCACACTTTTCCATTTCCTTTGGACCTCACTGACGTTAACAATCTGATCGCTAGAAAAAAGCGGCTTTTTCATAACCATGTTCACTCCCATAAAAATATCCTCCTTCCCATAGTACGATCCTGGTACGTCTTTTTATACGTACGATCTACATACATATTACCGTATTTACTACATATATGGCAATGCTAATTTAGCTGACGTGCCACGGGTGGCAGGTCTACCAGATCCTTCACTTCGCTCCCTCCGCTTTGCTCCCTCCGCTTTGCTCTGGACAGGCTGGACAGGCAGGATAACGGGTAGAAGGGAGGCACGGGCCGGCACGAAGGCCTGCTCGTTAATAAAAGGAGAAAAGCGCCGGCACTTGCAGTATCTTTGAGTGCTGGCGCTCTTGTTCTGGTAAAGCCAAAGGGAGTGTCAAGGAGACGACAGACCGTGTGTCTGTTAATATTTATGGTCGGCTATTTGCTTGTCAACTTTTAGTATATGGTTTTCGATCCAGGTTACGACAAAGCTTAGGATGTTACTAAGATAGGTTTCTTGATCGTCATCCAGCTTATAGAGGTCTACGGCATTTAATTCTTCTTTAAAGTCATCGTGCTCTACTTTGTGGGAAAGGAATCTTTGGTAGCCGATTTTCTTCATATGTTCTTCTTCAACGCTAAAGTGAAAGAGAGCATAATCGCGTAGTTCTTCTAGTATAACAATGATGTCATCATATTTGTCGATTCGCCACTCATCGGCCAGCAAATTATAAGCTCTGTTAGCAATCTCGAACAGTTTTTGATGTTGCTGATCGATTAAGGCCACGCCTACTCGGTACTCTTCTTTCCACTTAATCAATGAAGTCGCCTCCATTTTTAATATGAGATTTTACATCGGGGAAACTTCGTGAACAAAATCAGTTTTATACTTTAAATTTTGCTACCTCTTCCTTAAGCTGTGCGGCTAGTTGGGCCAAATCATCTGCTGCAGCAGCAATTTCTTGCATGGAGGCAGTCTGTTCTTCGCTGGTGGCTGCCACTTCCTCGGTACTGGCCGATGTTTCTTCGATACCGGCAGCAATATTTTGTGTGGCTCCATCTATTTTGGCTGCGCCCTGAGCTAATTCCCGCGTAGCTTTGGCTAGCTCCTGCAGCCTGCTGTTCATGGATCCCACTGCTTGACCGATATTGCTGAAGCTGACAGCATTGCGTTCCATGGTGAGGGTGCCTTGTTCCACTTCGTGGGTTCCACGTTCCATGGCATCAGCTGCAGCCACAGCCCCTCTTTGGATATCGTCCAGTATAGCAGTGATTTCTTCGGTGGCGGTTTGTGATTGTTCGGAGAGCTTGCGTATTTCTTCTGCCACTACAGCAAAACCACGACCGTGTTCTCCGGCACGAGCGGCTTCGATAGCTGCATTAAGGGCCAGTAGATTGGTCTCGGCAGCGAATCCGGCGATGGTTTCCGTCACTGATCCTACATGTTGTGCTTTATTGTTAAAGCTGTTAATTAGATTTGCGAGTTCTCTGGTAGAATCAGCTATGATCTGCATTTGCTCCTTGGCTGCCTGGGCCTGGCTACCACCATCGTCGGCTGTTACTGCTACCTGCTGAGCTGTTTCGACGATATCTTCTGTATCTGTTACCAGGGTTTTTACTAGTTCGTGGAATTTATCCACTTCAAAGGCTGTGGTGTTCACGTCCTGAGCCTGGCTGTCAGCTGCGTGAGCAATCTCTTGGACACTGGTGGCCACCTGCTCTACCGCTTGTGAAACTTGGTTAGCTGTGACAGACAGCTTATCGCTGGCAACTGCCACTTGGTCAGAAACAGTGGTTACTTTACCCAATAAGGACCGTAAGGCTTGTACCATGATATTGAAGTTATCTCCCAGCAGGCCAACTTCATCTCGTCCTTGTACCTTTATTTCTTGGGTTAAATCACCTTCGGCTACAGCCATGGTTCCTCTGGCCAAAACTGCCAGCGGCCGCACAATACCGGCTGCCAAACCAGCAGCTGTAATAGCTAGCAACAGGGCAGCACCTACATCAAGCAGAATCAGCTTCTTTTGTTGTGCTACCAAGCCACGGGTTAATTCGGCAAAAGGTGCCACTTGAACCAGTACCCAACCGGTAAATGGAAACTTGCTGTATACTGCAATGTAACGGGTACCTTCTGCAGTATAAAATGTGATTCCACTGCCGGCTGCCTGGTTGGTGCTATGGGTCTCGGCGTCTACTGAACCAGTGTTCTCTTTGTTGGCAGGGCTTCCGGCTAGAATATTCTTTATAGCCTCCCCCAGTTCGGGATCTTGGCTTAAATTCTCTTTCATGATTAGGCTCTTATCAGGGTGAGCCAGCACAAGGCCATCCTTTCTAAGGAGCATGGCAAAGCCGGAGTCAGCAAACTTTAACCACGATATGCGCTCGGCCATTACATCGGCATCGATGGCTAAAGCTAAAACCCCCTTGATCTCAGTTCCCATATGTATGGGGGTGGCAATCATAAACTGTGGTCGACCGCTGTCCTTGCCAGTAATGTATTCGCTGGCCACAGTCTTCCCTGCCATCGCTTGCTGAAAATATTCCCGGTCAGATATATCTGCTTCTGCTCCAGAGGTGGTCTTGCTCCAAGCGGATGAATCGGCTACAACCATATAGCTGATATCAGGAAGATCATGAAGATGCTCTTGCAAAATAGCCAGCTGCTCTTCGATACCAAGTTCTCTTAATGCAATGGTATCAGCCAAAATCTTGGCGGTATCCTCCAGTTGAGTTACCCAAGATTGTAGGCTTGCAGCGTTATATTCTACACCTTTTAGGGCTTCTGTGCTAATCTTGTCTGTTAGCGCATCGGCGCTAACCCGGTAATTGGCATAAGAAACCCCGGCTAGCACCGCCATGCTCAAAAGTAACATACCTGCCAATAGTTTTGTACGCAAGCTGGTACGGCGAACTCTCTTTTTTACTTTGCGAACATCTTGATTTTTTTGCACGGCTTCATCCTCCCGTTATGATTTAGAGTATTGGTTATCAATATCATACCAGATTTAATATTTTTTTCTAGTCCCTAGAACAAAATTTTATCTTTGGGACAAAGGAACATAGTTTTTCACCAAGGAACTGTTGGGTCTAGATACTTTTAATCTGATATTCCTTCGATAATGTTGGGTGTTTGCAACTGACCCACTTTGCCACTTACTCCGGCAACTGTTTTTACAGCCATATTGACTTTACCGTATTGTTTTAGGTTTTCTTTAAGGTCGGGTAAGTTCTTTCGGGGGATAATGATGTTTAAGACTAAACGGTCTTTACCTTCTAGGCCGTAACCCATTTCAGTAGTAACTGAATAGCCTTTATCCCTCAGCTCGTCTGCCACCATTTTGCCTTCTTCCGGATGTTTGTAAACAGTCACTTCTAATAAGCCTACGGCTATTTTTTCTTCGATGAAGTTCCCGACACATACCCCGGCTATTCGCCCTAGAGCAAAGACCATAATATACGCAAGGCTGGAAGACGAAGCCACCATCCTGAAAGCGTAAGCTACAATAATAGCATCCAGAAATGTAGTTATATACACCGGTGCAATAACCCGGTTGCTTAAAAACATGGTTTTTAGTGTGCTAAGACCGGTGCTAACACAGTTCAGACAAAAAAGTATTATAAGTTGTTGATACATGGTATCCTCCTTTTTACTTAAAAACAAATAAAAATACCTCTGTCATAATAACAGAGGCAATTTGTTCAAATTGGAACCCTCTTTGACTACGTGCTACATTATAACATATAAACTCTACACTGGCAAAAATTTCGAAACTTGTTGAACTTAGCACTATGATTTTAAGGTGGGCTAGCTGGGTAGAATCTCTGAATCCTTGTTCATTTGTTCCCAAAGTATCTGGGCTGCCTTCGATACTATGATCCCGCACCGCTCTCTATCGTCTGGGTAGCGCAGAACCCGGCAATGCAGGGAACCTAGCTCTTGTTCTGCCTGCCGGCAGAAATCTTGGCAGCTGTTTCTTAGCATGGGATTTCGCGGTTCTTCCGGTCGACGCCCATAAATATAGCCCAGAGCTATAATACCGCCGGCGACAGCACCGCATAG
>DUNI01000019.1 GCA_012839445.1 Bacillota bacterium | reverse complement strand
GTGCCCGCGAGCGTTACGGCCGGCTGACGAACGAGCTGCGCTGTCGGTTAGAGCAGGAGCTGGCGGTGATCTCAGAACTTGGTTTTGCCGACTACTTCCTTGTTCTTTGGGATGTGGTAAGAGAGGCCAAGGCCCGTGGTATCCGCTGTGCCGGACGCGGATCGGCTGCTGACTCGGTAGTGGCCTATTGCTTGGGGATTACCGAAGTGGATGCTTTTCGTCGCCGGCTGTTGTTCGAGCGCTTTCTTAGCCGGGAACGGGCAGAGCAGCCTGATATTGATTTAGATGTGGATGCCAGACGGCGAGATGAGCTGGCGAGTTATCTAAGAGAGCGCTACGGAAAAGACAAGGTGGCGGCAGTGGCCACCTATAATACTTTCCAGGCCCGGTCAGCTGTACGGGATTTAGGTAAAGCCCTAGGATTAGATACGGATGAAATTGATCGGCTAGCCAAATGTCTGCCGTACTTTGTACCGGCAGACGGTATTAAGGCGGCTCGAGAAAAAGTGCCAGAGCTAAAAAACAGCAATATTTCCTGGGAACGTTACGAAAAGCTATTGGGGTTTTGTGCTTCTGCAGCCGGATTTCCCCGGCATTTAGGGACTCATTTAGGCGGCTTGGTGGTAGCTAGGGAAACGTTGTCCTCACTGGTTCCTTTGCAATATTCGGCTAAAGGTGCAGTGGTAACACAGTTTGATAAAGACGACATAGAAGAATTGGGCTTGGTAAAGTTAGATTTGCTATCGTTACGTACCCTAAGCGCAGTGGAAGAGGCTTTAGTTTTAACATCCAAGGCGGGGAAGAAAATCTCCTATGATAATTTGCCGCTTAATGATGCCGGCACGTTCAATCTCTTACGTAGCGGCAACACTATCGGTGTTTTTCAGCTGGAAAGTCCGGCTCAACGGGCTTTGCAGCAGCGCCTGGGGGCCCAAAATATGGAGGACATCATTGCCAGCTTGGCTCTTATTCGTCCCGGCCCTATCAAGGGGAACATGGTGGATCCATTTGTAGCTCGGCGCCGCGGCCAAGAACCGGTGACTTATCCTTATCCGGATCTTAAGCCGGTGCTTAACAAAACTTACGGCGTGGTCTTGTTTCAAGAGCAGGTAATTGAAATCGCCCGCATTGTCGCCGGCTTTAGCGCCGGTGAGGCCGACCGCTTGCGGCGCGTGATGACCCATGCCCGCTCACAAAAGGAAATGAATCTCATCGGGGCCGAGTTCATATCCCGGGCCACCAAGCGAGGGGTTACACAAGAACTGGCGGAAAATATTTTTGCCACTATAGCCGGTTATGCCAGCTATGGCTTTTGCGAGGCTCATGCAGCCGCTTTTGCCACTACGGCTTATAAAACAGCTTATTTACTGGCCCACTGTCCGGCCGAGTACTTAGCAGCCTTATTAAGCTGTCAGCCTCTGGGTTATTATCCGCCCTGGGTGTTAATCGGCGAGGCCCGGCGGCGGGGAATTAGGGTATTACCGCCCAATATAAATGTCAGCGCAGCCGGTTACACGGTAGAAAACGGCGCCATTAGAATTGGCCTTAAACAAATAAAAGGGATGGAAGAAAAGACCCTACAAGAATTGCTGACGGCTCGTAAAAAGCAGCCGTTTGCCTCTTGGACAGACTTAAAAGAGCGCGTAAATCTACCGGCTAACTTGCGAGAAGCCTTAGTTTTAACCGGGGCGGCACAAACTTTTAGTCCCAACCGGCGTGCTTTGCTATGGACCGAAAAAATGGACCGCATTGATCCGCAAGTACCGGATTTTACTTTAGCAGAAAAGATTGCGCTGGAATGGGAAACCCTCGGTTTTTCCTGGAGTGGACATCCTTTAAGCCTAGTTCGGGCGCAGTTGAGCAAACAGGGAGTACTACCCATCAGTGCCGTCGGTGAAAAACGGTCAGAAGCTTGGATAGCTGGGCTGCCTATTAGACCACATCGTCCACCCACCAGAAGCGGTCGCCGGGTAGCTTTCTTTTCTTTAGAGGACGAAACCGGTCTTCTTGATGTCACTGTGTTTGAAAATGTGTATCATCGCTACGGTCAGATCTTGTTTAGCGGACGTCTTAAACCGCTGCTGGTACGAGGCTATTACCAGTACCGTGACGGTAGCCGTGCTTTTATAGCCCGTGAGATAAAAGTTTTATCCTTGAAATAGCAGTTGACAGCAGGAATTCCTTTCGCTAGAGCCAATATATATAATTATAAAGATTCTAACAGCATCCAACGCTCCAACTTGACGCGCCTCCATAATCGGACAAGATTCCACAATATTCACACTCCGGGACAAAAATCAAAGGGTAAGGAGGTAGGGTCATGCAAAGGTTGTCGGGTGTACAGCCAGGTGCTGCCGCTACTATTCAAAAGGTGGTCACCGAGGCCGATACGGCTCTCCATTTTGGTAGTGGTGCTTTAAAAACCATGTTTGCCACCCCGGTGCTAGTCGCTTTCGTAGTTGAGGCGGCAGTAAGGGCTGTGGATCCGGAGCTTCCCGATGGTTTGGTGACAGTGGGTACAGGTTTTAATTTTAGACATACAGCCCCTACACTTCTTGGCTTAACGGTTACTGTACAAGCAGTTCTTGAGAAAGTAGTAGATAACCGCCTTTGGTTTTCCTTTAAGGCTTATGACGAAGCGGGTGAAATCGGCCATGGAACTCACGAACGGGCCGTAGTTAGCTTAAAGGGCATCATGGCCCATGCCAAGCAACGCCAGGCAAAAGTTGAGTTGTAAATCTATTGATAGTAATGGGGGTGATGAAGTAGGGTCAAAAAAGTGCCAACTTTACGAAATGAAAGGGAGGGGTTAAGAAGGCATGAAACTGTGGCAGAAAATTCTAATCGGATTTCTCATCGGTGCGGTTTTAGGCTTAATTTTCCCGCAGTTGGCGGCACTTAAGCCAGTGGGTGACCTTTTTATCCGGCTTATTAAGATGCTTATTGCGCCCATGGTATTTGCTTCGTTGGTAGTTGGTGCTTCCAGTATTGGTGACCTAAGAAAACTTGGTCGTGTGGGCGGTAAAACGCTGGCTTATTTCCTGGTTACTACCGCCATCGCTATTGTGATCGGCCTTATTGTAGCCCTTGTAATGCAGCCCGGAGCCGGCTTTGTCTTAAAAGAAGTAGACAAATATGAACCGAAACCTATGCCTAATATCACAGAAGTCTTTCTTAACATGGTACCGACCAACATAATCAATTCTCTAGCCACTGATAACATGTTACAAATCATTGTATTTGCTCTTTTTGCCGGTATTGGAGCTACCATGATCGGCGAGAAGGGCAAGCCATTTTTGCAGTTTTGTAACAGTGTGGCTGAAGTGATGTATAAAATCACCGGCATGGTAATGAGCCTAGCACCTTATGCGGCCGGGGCGCTCATGGCTTGGGTTACGGCTACCAATGGACCGGATGTATTGCTGCCGTTGGCCAAAGCCTTAGTTGCCGTCTACGTTGCCAACATTTTACACGCAGCGGTGGTGTACTCAGGAGCCGTTTACCTCTTTGCCCGCATGAGTCCCCTGCGTTTTTTCCAGGGTATGTTCGAAGCTTGGGCCGTGGCCTTTACCACTTGCTCTAGCAGTGCTACGTTGCCTGTTTCCATGCGTAATGCCCAAGAAAACTTAGGTGTGCCCAACGAAATCTCCAGTTTTGTTCAGCCTCTTGGTGCCACCATTAACATGGATGGCACTGCCATTTACCAGGGTGTCTGTGCTTACTTCATCGCTCAGGTTTATGGAATCACCCTGGGCTTACCTCAGTACCTAATGATTATCCTCACCGCTACCTTAGCTTCCGTGGGCACCGCCGGTGTTCCCGGTGCCGGCATGATTATGCTCAGTATGGTACTGCAGGCAGTGGGATTGCCGCTGGACGGTATCCTCCTTATCGCCGGTGTAGATCGGATCTTCGATATGATCCGTACTTCTATGAACGTTATTGGAGACGCTGCCGGTGCTGTAGTTGTTTCTGCCACCGAAGGGGAACTAAAGACAATACCGGCCGGGGTTGACGTCGGCGGGAAGTAGAATCTGGTCAAAAACGAATTAGTTCTTTAAGAAGCGCACAGCAAGAAGCCGCTCCTTTAAGGCAGGGGGCGGCTTGTTAATTATACCTACGCCAGTCCTGCAGTATAGGGGAACGGGCAGGCACGGAGATCTGCCTCTACGCCAGGGCTATGTGGCGCGGGCCTTGTGTAGGGGCGAACCCTCTGCGGTCGCCCGGCTCCTTGGAGGACGAGCCGGCATAGAGGATCCCTGCGCCAGCCCTGCGGTATAGGGAAAGGGTGTTCTTTATGTAGCCCCGGGCCCAGGAACGGTTAGAGTAACAATATCTGAATAAAAATATGATCCGGCTTTACTTTATTTATGGCCCGGAGTTTTATCTGATATGCTGTAGCAGAAAGATAAGTTAAAGATTATAAAGTAGGTGAGCTTAAAATGACTGAAATAGGTATCACTTTACCTTTGCTCAAAGAAGGGCGCCTCATTGCCCGTCCGAACCGGTTTTTGGCCCAGGTGGATTTGGAGGGGACAGAGGTTTTGGCCCATGTAGCTGATCCAGGAAGGTTAAAGGAACTGCTTTTTCCCGGAGCAAAAGTATATGTATCAGCGGCAGCTAATCCGAACAGGAAAACGGCTTTTGATCTAAAATTAGTACAGGGTCAGGGAGTTTTGGTATCAGTGGACAGCGGTGTACCAAATCGCATAGCCAAGTTGGCCCTTGAGGCTGGAGCCTGGCCTGATTTTACCGGTTACGATAGCATCAAAACTGAGCCCAGATACAAGCGCAGTCGGTTTGATTTTTTACTGCAAGGTCAAGATAAGCCGGATTGCTACATAGAAGTAAAAGGTTGTACTTTAGTTGAAGATGGGTTAGCGTTGTTTCCCGATGCACCCACATCAAGGGGTACGCGTCAGATAGGAGAATTAATAGAACTGGTGGGCCAAGGCGCGCAGGCGGCAGTGATTTTTATCATCCAGCGCCAAGATGCTGTCTCTTTTCGTCCCCATACAAAGATGGATCCTGCGTTTAGCCAGGCTCTTCATGAGGCCCAGGCGGCAGGAGTTAAAGTGTTAGCCTATCGCTGCTCGGTAACCGAAACAGAAATATGCTTAGATGCTCCGGTAGAAATTGCAGGATAAAGGGTCTAGAGCGCGGAAAGATAAATAAAGAGAAGATATTGCTAGCTGGGAGCGATGGTTATGGCCACATGCACTAAGATTTTAGTAGTTGAAGACGAAGAACGGATGCGGGATTTATTAAGGCTGTACTTGGAACGGGAAGGATACCAGGTAGTGGAGGCGGCCGATGGGCGAACTGCTCTGGAGAAATTTGGCCAAGAGGAGTTTTCTTTGGTGCTGCTAGATGTGATGTTGCCGGAGTTAGATGGCTGGATGGTGTGCCAGCGTATAAGGCAAAAGCGCGATGTGCCCATTATTATGCTTACGGCCCGTGGAGAGGAAATAGATCGGGTAACTGGGTTTGAGTTGGGAGCTGACGACTATGTGGTAAAGCCGTTTAGTCCCCGAGAACTGGTTATGCGTATTAAGGCTTTGCTGAGAAGAGCTTGCCCAGAAGTGGCGGCGCAAGAAGAGCGGCTGCGGTTTCCTGAACTGAGCATCGACCACTTAGCCCGGCGGGTAGAAGTGAATGGTACCGAAGTAGCGCTTACTCCGAAAGAATATGATCTTCTATACTTTCTAGCTTCGCAGGAAGAACGTGTGTTCACTCGTGAACAGCTGCTGGAACGGGTGTGGGGCTACGATTTTTATGGCGACTTGCGCACTGTGGATACTCATATCAAGAACCTCCGGGAAAAGCTTAAAAAGGCCGGTCTGAAGGCACGGTATATAGTCACCGTTTGGGGCGTGGGCTACAAATTCGAGGTGAGGCCGTAGTGAAGGGTATTGTTGGACGCCTGTGGTTGACCCTGGTGGTAACTGTGGGTGCCATTTTAATATTGTTAGGGGTTTTTCTATCGCAGTTGTTTGACAATTTTTATTTTAATCTTCAGGCTGATAATCTTATTGCCCAGGGGCATAACCTGGGGAATTTAGTACTGGCGTCTTCTAGCAATGTTGATCTGTTACGGGAACTGGCCCTGGTGGAGGATTTTCTCAATGCCAATGTGGTGATTATGGACAAAAGCGGTCTTATCTCCAGTATGAGTCCAGGGATGCAGCACCACCGCCGGCGCCTGCGCGGTGGGGGGCAGGCCTTAACACCACCGCAGGCAGCGGCAGTATTGTCCGGTGAGACAGTGGTAATTAGAGCCTACCGCACCGGGCTAGATACCACTATGCTAACAGTTGCTGTACCTATAAAGGCCGGCGATCAGGTTGTGGGGGCAGTGTATTTGTACACGCCGTTGGCTCCCATAACTCGTACCATTGCTTCGGTACGCCGGCTTATTTTATATGGTATTTTAGGTACCATGGCAGTAGCTACGGTTATAGCTTTCTTTCTCTCGCGGCGGCTTTCACGTCCCCTCATTCGTATGGAACAGGCAGCTCAAGCCATGGCCGACGGTGACTTTTCGCCCCGAGTACAAGCGCACAGCAAGGACGAGGTGGGGCGGCTGGGGATTGCTTTAAATCATCTGGCTGATGAGTTGGCTCTCACATTGGATACTCTGGGGGCCGAGAGGGATCAATTGGCGGAAATTCTGGCCGGTATGACCGATGGTGTCATCACTTTTTCTGCCGAGGGGAAGTTGCTACTTCTTAACCCGCCGGCAGCCCAGTATCTGGCACCGGCAGGCGACTTAATTGTGGGCCAAGAGCTAGGCCATGATATTAAGCTGCCGCCTCTGGAAGACCCTTTTTGGCAGGTGGTGGATATGGGGCAGGCCCAGAGCACGGAGTTTATCCTAAGCGATCGTGTGCTGATGGCGCGTTTAGCACCACTTAAAAAAGAAGGCGTTGTACGGGCAGTAGTATGTGTATTGCTTGACATGACCAGGGAGCGCCGGTTAGAAGAAATGCGCCGTGAATTTGTGGCTAACGTGTCCCACGAACTTAGGACCCCACTCACATATTTACAGGGTTATGCCGAAGCCATTTTGGATGGATTAGCCACTAGCCCAGAAGAAGAAGAGAAATATATAAGAATTATCTTAGATGAAACTTTGCGCCTAAGGCGCCTTGTGAATGATCTATTGGACTTAGCACGTATAGAAGCCGGCCAGCTGATGTTGGAAAAAGAAACGGTAAAAATGCTGTTGTTGATTCAAGAAGTGCGACAAAAACTATTACCGTTGGCGACAGAAAAAGAGGTACAGCTGGTTGTATCCGGTCAAGAAAACTTGCCACCGGTATGGGGCAATCCGGATCGATTGCAGCAAATCTTAATCAATCTCATAAACAATGCTTTGCGTTATACTCCAGCGGGAGGAAGCATAGTTGTGGACACTGAGCTTCAAAACGATAATTGGCTGACGGTTAGGGTGCGTGATACCGGCAGCGGAATTGCGGCTGCGGATTTGCCCTACGTATTCGAACGGTTTT
>DUNI01000185.1 GCA_012839445.1 Bacillota bacterium | reverse complement strand
GCCTGACTTCTTGGAGTCGTAGACAAAATAGCCTTGGGCATACATATCGGTGTGGTCACCGATGATTTTAATGGAGTTTTTGTTTATGCCCAAGGCTATTTTGTCTACGACTCCAAGAAGTCAGGCGGCCTGACCATTTCCCACCTGCGTTTCGGTCATGAGCCTATCACTTCTCCTTATCTGATCACCGAGGCCGACTTCATCGCCTGCCACAATCCATCCTATGTGGACAAATACGACCTACTGGCCGGTATTAAGCAAGGCGGAACTTTCCTCCTGAACTCCCCCTGGAACCTGGAGCAGATGGAAACAGAACTGCCAGCATCATTAAAGCGAACCATTGCTAAAAAGCAGCTCAAGTTCTACAACGTAGACGCCGAGCGCATTGCCGCTGAGGTTGGCTTGGGCGGCCGAATCAATACCATTATGCAGACCGCCTTCTTCCAGATCGCCAACGTCATTGAGCCGGAAAAAGCTATCGAATATATTAAAGAAGCTATTAAGACAACCTTTGGTCGCAAGGGCGACAAGATTGTAAATATGAATATCGCTTCCGTGGATAAAGCGCTGGAAGCCTTGGAAGAAATCAAATACCCGGCTGAATGGGCCAAGGCTCAAGACGAAGCAGCTGAAGTTAAAGACGAACCGGCCTTTGTCCGCGATGTAATGCGGCCAATGTTAAGACAAGAAGGCGACAAACTGCCGGTGAGCGCCTTTACTCACGACGGTTCCTTCCCCACCGGCACCACCAAATACGAAAAACGCGGTATTGCCGTTAATGTGCCCAAGTGGATTCCGGAAAACTGCATTCAGTGTAACCAATGTGCTTTCATTTGCCCCCATGCTGCTATTCGGCCTTATCTAGCCGAAGATGAAGCCCTGAAAGATGCCCCGGCTGACTTCGTAACCGCAGCAGCCAAAGGCTTACCTAAGGACAAAGCAGAAGGGCTTAAGTTCCGGTTGCAAGTCTCACCTTTGGATTGCACCGGCTGTGGCAACTGCGCCGACATCTGTCCGTCCAAAAACAAAGCTCTGGTTATGGAACCATTGGCCTCCTTGGCGGACAAAGAAGCCACCAACTGGGAATTTGCCCAGACCCTGCCGCTTGTGGACAGCGGTATGTCCTTGGAGACAGTCAAAGGCAGTCAGTTTGCGCAGCCTTTGTTTGAGTTCTCCGGTAGCTGTGCCGGTTGCGGTGAGACACCTTATATTAAGGTCATCACCCAGCTGTACGGCGATCGCATGATCGTAGCTAACGCCACCGGTTGCTCCTCCATTTATGGCGGCAGCGCTCCCGTGTGTCCTTACACCACCAACAAAGAAGGCCGCGGTCCGGCGTGGGCTAACTCTCTGTTTGAAGACAACGCCGAATACGGCTTTGGCATGAACTTGGCTGTAAACGTACGACGCAACAACCTAGCCGCTATTGTCCAAGAAACACTTAGCCAAGAAGGGCTATCGGCTGAGCTGAAAGCTGCTTTGACCGAGTGGCTGGAAAACAAGGACGATGCTCTCCAGGCCCGTCAGGCCGGGGACAAAGTAAAGGACCTGCTTCCGGCTGCACTGGCTGCAGCTAGCGGTACCCTTAAGGATTACCTGGCTGAAATCGCCGACCGGAGCACTGACTTTACTAAGCCGTCCATGTGGATCTTTGGCGGTGACGGTTGGGCCTACGACATCGGTTACGGCGGACTGGATCATGTGCTGGCCAGCGGTGCCAACGTAAATGTACTGGTGTTAGATACCGAAGTATATTCCAACACCGGCGGTCAATCCTCCAAGGCTACACCTACCGGTGCCACCGCCGAATTTGCTGCTGCCGGTAAACCCACCAAGAAGAAAGACCTGGGGCTTATGGCCATGACTTACGGCTATGTCTATGTAGCCTCAGTGGCCATGGGTGCCAACAAGAACCAGTACCTGAAAGCCATTGTAGAGGCTGAGCGCTATGACGGACCATCGCTCATTATCGCTTATGCCCCCTGCATCAACCACGGTATCAACATGAGCCGTAGTCAGAACCAGCAAAAGCAGGCTGTGGAAGCCGGCTACTGGCCGCTGTACAGATTCAATCCGGAGCTAGCCAAGGAAGGTAAGAATCCGCTTATCCTGGATTCCAAGGAGCCTAGCTTAGATTACGTGGATCACATCCGGTCAGAGATTCGCTATAGCAGCTTAGAGCGCCAGTTCCCAGAACGGGCTGAAGAACTGTTTAAAAAAGCAGCCGAAGACGCCCGGGCTCGCTACGAGCTGTACAAGAAACTGACCCAGCTTTAATTCCTAGCTGAACCGACTATAGTCAGTAGCCTAACAATTGTTTTAGCTGCTAGCTAAAAGTCAAACTCAAAGGAATTAGGAAAGGGCCGTTCCTTTAGCATTAGCTTAAGGGAACGGCCCTGTTTTTGTTGTGCGTTTGGCCCCGACCTCGTTGCCAGCTCTTGTATACCCTTGTCTTAATCTTAACCACCAGCTTGTTTAGTATCGACGGTGTTGGCAATTTTGGCGACCGATAAACACCGTCCCCATGGTTTAGGCTAACCGACATAGAACAACACTCCCTTTGGGGAAATAGTTGCCGCCGTGGCTATGGCAGCAGACTCCTAAGCAGTCTTTTGCGCCATGGAAAATGGCTCTCCAAACTATAGTGCCAGTCTCCCCCGTACCACCAAGCGCATAGACGGCTTCTGGCTATAGTCGCAGGTGACCAAGGTAAGCAGCTTTTCCTCAGCCGAAGGCTCCAACACCCAGGTTTCCTCCGGCTTAACAACCAAAACTTCAAACACCTGGTAGAGATAAGTATTATCCGGACCGATAAATTCGATATGGTCACCGTTACTAAGCTCATGTAAACGGTTAAAATGCCGGCCGTAAGTGCGCATACGATGTCCGGCGATCACGTAGTTGCCCACTTCTCCTGGCCCGGCTGTATCGACCACATGAGCCACTGAGATGTTTAGATTCTCCTTGGTATCTTCTATTAGCACCGGTATCTTAAGCCCAATATTATCGATTACAAGGATCCCTTCTATGTTCTCTTGGATGTATTTCTCCAGCGCCGGGTCCGGGCGATATGCCGGTGCTGATGCAAAGGCCTGCACTACCTCTTGCGCCAGGCTCACTTCTTGGGCCGCCGATGGTGCCGCTGTCGCCTGGCATTTTGCCCACGCCGTGAGCAACTGCTGCTGGCGGTAATCGAAATACCACTCTCGCGCTATGGGGTAAGCCAACAAACCCAAGCCTATTAGAACAAGAATTGCCGCCAACAGTCGCCGCATGAGTATCCTTCCCTTTCTTAGGGTTGTGGAATAAACCGGCCGCGTGTAGGGACAGGCCTCTGTGCCTGTCCGGCCCCCATTCTTCGGGCCAGCGCAAAAACCGGCCATACCAGGGGATGTGGATTATGTTCTTCGGGACGGGCTGGGACGGAGCCCAGCCCTTACCAGTGGGCCTGCCTAATGCTGCAGCCTTTGAGTAAGGGCAACCCTCTGTGGCTGCCCGTGCTCCCTGTGAGGCGAGCCAGGAAAGAACAGGGCCCTACACCAGGACAGGTGGACCAATGCCTCTTATCTACTGGCGTTTGCGCGTGCCGGCCAACTGCGTCCCAGCCAGTAGCGTCAACCCCCCTAGTAGATAATAAGGGTAGGGCGCCTTTTCACCGGTTTTAGGCATGGTCACGCCGATGGGCACCGGCTTCAAGGATATCTCTACCGGTGGTAGTTCTAGCGGCGGCTGTATTTCCAATTCCGCCGGAATCTCCGGTAAACCTGTCGGCGGTTTCTCCAGAGGTACTTCTATTTCCCCAGGTGGTTTGGGCTTGGGTTTAGACCTACCGCCTCTTCCGCCATCACCGCCACCATTACCACCATTTCCATTGTCGCCGCCACTATTACCATTATTATCATCGCCATCGCCATTGCCATTGCCATTTCCATTACCATCGCCATTATCACCATTGCCATTGGCTTCTACAATAAATGTAAATTTAACACTGGTACTCAGCCCCTGATAGTCGTTACCTGTTTCCAGGGGAAGACATATCTCTAACGTAAAGTCATGGCTGTCGCCGCGGGCATAACTTCCCAAATCAATGAGGTCAAAGCTTTTCATGGACCCATGGTACAAAATGGTGCCGCCATCATCCGTAAGAGTAAGTTTAAGCTGCTGCAGAAGATCAGATGAGCCTGATTCATAATCCACCCGCAGATAAAAACGGCATGATTCCAAATAGCTGTTCTTAATCCTAAATGTTGCCTGCTCGTGATCTCCCGGTGCCATATTCTCCAGATGGAACAGCTTATTATCACCGGATAACACCAGTTTTAAACTGTTCGCTTGTTCCACCGCCTCTAATGTTAAGCCGTGGGCCAAAACCGGCACAGCACCTATTAACAGCGCCAACGTAATTACGACTATCGTCATTATGTTTGTGACTATTTTTCTCAAAAAACCTACCCTCCTTCCTTTTGGTGCCAGATAGAAGCCTGCAACAATTTAATATGTTATGTTAAATCTTAAGAAGACCCCAAGGTCTGGTCGGACCCAGGATCTTCTTATTTATTCCCAAACCAACGGGCCGCTATGGTTCTCATTAGTGTTGTGGCTAGCCTGGACAGCTTTAACAAGCACGGTGACGGTTCCGCTTTTGCCAACATATTCCGGGCCAGCGCTTTGAGGCATGTAGCAAAAGATGTCTACCGTGTAGCTGTCCTCACTTTCTACTGCCGCTACAACTTGGTCCGAGCCGGGGCTGTACTCTGCAGGCTTTTGTAGTTCCGGCCCCGAAACCGCGACCACTGCCAGGCAGGGCGTATCACCGGCAAAAAGATCCCCGGCTACCGTTATGTCAAGGCCCAGCCAGGCCTCCAAGGTTCCAGTATACGTTACGGGGAAAGATCCTGCCTGCACCTCGCCCCCCGGTGAGAGACCTGAGACAGTAAAAGAGGTCTCAGCCACTGCCTGCAGGTTCACCGTACCCATGGTGAAAGTAATCGGTAGGTTATCGGTACCGGTACTCGCCTGAAACAGGGCGTACGTCACCGTACCTACCAGAAGGGTAGTTGTAACTAGCAATAAGATGGCCAAGGCCCAACGTTTGTTCATTTAACCCACCTATTTTCAGGGCGTTATTTCAGATTCAGATCACCCGATAGCCCGGTTATTGATCGCACACCGCATGGTATCGCTGCCGCTTACACCCAAACTGCTTTCCAGTCGGCCAGTGCTAAATCTAGCATTAACCGGCTGGCCACTCTGGAAAATAGAGCAAAACGGTGGACACCAACAAACCTGAGAGCGTTGGGGCCCTTTTATGCGGGCCCCCGATTCTCACCCATAGGGTGGGCGAGGTGACAGTCCACCCGACTATAAACCCTACAAGTTTCCTAGGTGCCTGTCACCCCTTGTTCTCGTTACTCCCCTATCCCCGTTATCCGGCTTTAAGCGTTATTGCCAGGAGATCGGGAAGCCAAATAGTTCATTATGTGCAGTCTGCACAGCATAGACCTTAAATGTTACAGTTCCTTCTTTATCTTGATATTCATTACCGGCATGCCATGGCAGCATATAGCTCACTTTAAATCTAGCCTT
>DUNI01000184.1 GCA_012839445.1 Bacillota bacterium | reverse complement strand
CAAACTGCTCTTCAAAGTAGGCCCGATTGTGTAATCCAGTGAGCGCATCATGCCAACTAAGGTATTCCAGTTTTTCTTGGTGTTTCTTGCGCTCAGTAATATCCCAAGCCACCCCGCAAAAACCGGCCATATCTTTGCTCTTGTTACGTATCGGTGTAATTGAAAGTTCAACAAACCGGCAACCACGGCTTTTATGAACTAGTTCTACAACCATTCCGCGCTGAGGTTGTCCTGTAGAATAAACGTTATAGAAAGCACGAAATACAGTATGTGGCTTCTTGACTAGGTGACGAAAGCTTCTGCCTACCAGCTCTCCCGGTTTGTAACCAAGCAGTTGACAAGCAGCATCGTTACAAAAAGTAATGGTCCCGGTTAAATCTACTTCGTAATAGCTTTCTTGTAAGATAGTTAATATTTCACGATGTCTATCCTCTGACAGGCGCAATGCCTCTTCAGCTTGAACCTGTTCGGTAATGTCACTGATGGTCTCTAAAACACCTTTAACTGTCCCGTTCTCGCGCTTTACCGGATAAGAACGAATATCTAAAATACGTCCGGTGGCAGAAGCTACCACACGCTGCCTCGGCTCCCCAGTTTGAAGGGCTTCTCTGGCCGAACAACTATCACAGGGTCCACAGTTCCCTTTTGTTATCTGATAGCAATATTTACCCACCATCTGCTCGGTTTTTATGCCAATGGTTTTGGCAGCACTAGCGTTAGCCCACTGTATCTGCAAATTCTCACCCATAAACACTAGCAGCTCCGCTAAGCTGTCTAATATTAGAACTTTTTCTTGTTCTGACGCCCGTAGATCATCTTTGACCCGCTTTTGACGTACAATAGTTTCTATTGTACGGGCTAATATTAGGCACAACCGACGATCTTTTGGGGATAAGGATTGTCGGCATTCTATATACAAGGAACCTAAAGATTCAGGCCGAAAGCGATAGACAAAACAATTATCCCCCGTTTTATCAAGACACTGCTGTGCTTCTTTTGTGCTCCTAAACCCCCAGGTATATACCACCTGTTGTCCGTTACCTTCACATAAAACTAGGGCCAGGCGTGTAGCTCCGAACAGACGGCTCGTCTTTTCTACAAGCTCTTCCATTAAATCACTGCCAGCCTTGGGAAAAGGAATCGATGTTACATCATACAAAGCGAGTAGCTCTATCATTGCCTGTGTCACCAGTCTCACCCTCCAACAGCTACTGTTATGCATTTGTTATAAAAGAGAGGGGTTCCAGATATACTGCTAATTTCACCAAAGCTCAGAAGCCCTAAAACAGGCACAACCGGATCGATACTCTCTATGGTTTTAATAAGCTCTTGTTCGAAGGATTTTCCTAGAAGAAAATAGCGCGATACACAGTCAAAAATAAACACGAATTTAGGCTGGCCTGTAGAAGCACAGGTATTAAGAACAGCCCTTCGAGTCGCACGCGTCAGATCCCCCTCCGCCCCCGGAACCATAATGGTTGCCACGGTATTCGATGGAACCTCAGTGACAAAAACCATGCTGCCATCATCTTCCACCCGTAGGGGATCACGAATCAAGAACTCTCCGCCGGCACATGGAATCCCAAGCGGATAGTGCAAACTACAGTGCAAAACATCATCTCGCTTAATGCCACCCAAACAAGCAGCATACCGGGAAAAAGCCGGTAGACCATCGATCTCGTACACTCGTTTACCTTCCGCTTTTGTGATCAGCATAGGCTCACCCATGGGCTCCCAACTGTGCGCCAAGCCAAACTTGAAATCAACCCCAGACAATAATGCCAAAGCAAATCCATCAGTAGCTACGCCCTGATCGGTGATCTGGTAGGTTTGACAGACACTTAAATTGTCACCCGTTCCTCCACCTACATAATCAAAACCCGGGCCTAGTAAGTCATGCAGTCTGCGCAGCAAAACCGAGATGTTGTCTCCAAAGCCATTGGGAAAAACAAAAGCCGTTCCCGTTTCCACCCTATTTTGCTGTAATAAAAGCCCAACATCTATCTTGTCGTTATGTGGATAACTTGGGGTTGGAAAGTGGTTATGAAGATAACTGGCAGCTCGAACATCAGGCCCGCTTAAGGAACAAACCCCCACCCCTGACGTGAACACTCCGCTACGAGTAATGAGTCCATAGGTAGAAGCACCAACCACCTTGGACGAACCAATTACATTTTTGACTCCGGTTAACACTTTAGCTGGGTCATAGTCTCCAGTGGTGAACAAAAAAGTAATGTTGGGCTCTCCGGAGTATTTAACTGCTTGTTCAGCTGCTGATTCACCTGCCCGGACGGCTTCCTTATCTTGGCTAAAACCTATACCAACTTGCATTTCATCACATCCTTCCGGAACATTAAATCAGTATTAAAGATAATAGTTGTCCTCCTTCCTGCTCAACAAAATGCCAACCGTAATTCAACACCAGCTGTCAGAAAAAAATAGGCCCAGGTACAGCCCTGGGCCTATAAAAACGCGCGATTTTGTTAACAGGTAATGATAATTAACAGCTTCCCCAACTGCTCATCAGTGGCAAACGTCCAAGAAAGATTATGTCGTCGCGCTTGGCTGCTTCTCCTTCGGCTAAAATAGCCGCTTTGGCCACCACTTGACCGCCGGCTTCTTTTACTAAGTGTTCTACTGCTTCTAAAGATGCGCCGGTAGAAATGACGTCATCTACAATGGCTACTCGTTTCCCCCTTATACGTTTTACATCCTGACCATCAAGGCAGAGGATCTGTTTTTTCTGGGTTGTTATGGAAACAACTTCAGTGACTAAGGGATTGATCATATATGGTTTCACGCTCTTTCTGGCTACCATATAGCGTTTTAATCCCAGAAGTCGTGATATCTCTTGTACAAGTGCAATGCCTTTGGCCTCGGCAGACACCAAATAATCCACTGGAGGAAGACGACGTGCTAATTCCGGTGCCACTTTTACCACAAGCTCGGCATCACCGAGGATAACAAAACTGGCTATGTTTAATCCAGGCGCAACTTCCACAATGGGAAGATCGCGCTCTAGGCCGGCAACCGACAAACGGTACACAGATGACATTAAATGCAACCTCCTACAAAACCTGCAGCTGCGCAACCTGGTCTAATCTCTTACCATACCACCGTCTAAATTGATTGACTCGCCGTTGATGTTCCTAGCATTGTCAGAAGCCAAAAATACAGCTAGCATGGCTATATCCTCCGGCTGCTGAAAACGCCTAAGCGGAATACTTGTTATCATGCCTTTCTTAACTTCTGCTAACGACTGGCCGGTGTTCTTGGCAATATCTTCTCTTACTTTGGCCAGCATAGGGGTATCGATAGACCCAGGACAGATAGCGTTAACCCTTATTCCCTCCGGGCCAAGTTCTACAGCCAGGGAACGAGTAAGGCCTATTACCGCCGCCTTGGAAGCGCAATAATGCGATTGAGATGGGAAAGCATTCTTGCCCCCGACAGACGCAATATTAACGATGGATCCGGAAGCTTCACGTGTTAGCAAGCCACGTACTACTTCTCTGATACAAAGAAATGTTCCCGTACTGTTTACGGCAAACATCCGCTCCCAATCCTTAAGTTCCATATCCTTTAATAATGCCCACTGATAGATACCGGCATTGTTTACCAGTACATTGATGCCTGTTGTACGCCGGTTCATCTCTTTTACTAAGCCTATTACCTGATCTTCCTGGGAAACGTCCAGAGCCTCTCTAATCAGCCGGTCTGCTCCCACTTTAGCTTCCCAAGCAGGAGCCTCTAAGTCAGTAGCAATTACCGTGGCCCCTGCTCTAAGTAAACCCTGAGCAATAGCCATACCCGTGGACTGACCGGCTCCCGTTACCAAAGCAACCTTACCTTTTAACTCCATTATGACTGCACCTCCACCCAACGCGAGTTTTCATTAGCACTACGATAAGCAGCTGCACAAATAGCAACATTACGATGCCCGTCGATAAACGTAGGATATTTAGGATTCTCCGATGGGTGCCCAGCTGCTATGTCGGCGTAAATAGCGGCAAACATACTGCGGAAAGTGTCTTGATAGGCATCGGCCCAGGGGTTAACCTGAGTACACACACCTTTACCCAGACGACCAATATTTAGACGGTGCTCATCTTCGGAATTCCACCAGAGGGTGCCTTGGTCCCCTCCGACCTCGACACTGCAATAATTAATACGACCGTGGGAAACCTCAGACAAGGCAACATTACCGATAACTCCATCTTTGAACCGGATCAACATAAAAGCTACATCTTCTGAGTCTACCTGAAGCTCTTTGGCCTCTTCTGTTGGTTCCGCTACCATAGTATCGCCTGTGCGCCAACGACGGGGATTGAAGTTACCAAACTGAGCTGCTACTGCTTCTACTTCCGAACCGATAAAGAACTCAGCAATATCCACCCAGTGTGACCCTATCTCGGTTACTGCCCTCATGGGACCGGATAACTTAGGATCGTATCTCCATCCGTACGGACAAGGTAACAGATGAAACTCCTGCAAATACGATCCATGAACAAAGTTGACCTTGCCCAGATCGCCGCCGGTTATAAGTTCCCGTGCTTGTTGACAAGCCGGGTGAAAACGAATGTTAAACCCAACAGCATTTACTAAATTAGTAGACTCAGCCAATTCAACCAAGGCCTTGGACTCAGCTGGGTCAAAGGTAAACGGTTTTTCGCAAACTACGTGTTTCCCGGCTTCCAGAGCAGCCCGCACCATCTGGTAATGCAATGCCGGTGGCGTACAGATGTGGACCACATCGATATCATCAGCCAGGGCCATATTGTAATCCGCTCCGGCACGGGGTATACCCCAGCGGCGAGCAAACTCTTGCGCCTTCTTGGGCCCTGATCCTACTACAGTCACAATGGAAGAGCCTTGATCCTTCAAAGCTCGTGCATGATAGCCTGCAATCAAACCTGTTCCGACAATAGCTACATTCATCAGGATGCACTCCTTATTGAATATGAGTGTTATATCAAACTCTCTGTCCTAAGTTGTAATGGTGCCCTCATATTGTTTTCCAGCCGCAGCCGGCGGCCTTACTTTATGCACAGCACCGCAAACAGCGGCAATAGTAATCAGGTACGGTAACATGCCTATAAACTGGGGCGGAATCTGTCCACCCAGGATCTGGATCTGCACTGCCTCACCTAAACCAAAAACAAAACCGGCACCCATAACGCCAATGGGATTCCAGTTACCAAAGGTATTAGCGGCCAAAGCGATAAACCCACGTCCACCGCTGATCTTAATACTAAACAGGTTAGCTCGGGCCAAGGACAAATATACTCCTCCGGCAGCCGCCAACATACCGGAGATAATTACGCACCCATAACGCAAACGGTCCACCGGTAATCCGGCTGCATTGGCTGCATCGGGGTTTTCTCCCAAAGCCCTTACCCTAAGACCTGTTTTGGTCTTAAAGAAGAATACCCAGGATATACCTACCACAAGCAGTGTCAACCAAACCAAAGGGGATTGTTGTGACAATATCGGTCCCAAAAACGGAACCTTCTCCAGCCATGTAAGATGCAGTACCGGTATTCCTTCCACCGTGGGGCTATACCCTTTGGTCCCCCATACTGTGCTGGTTAATACTGCAGTGAGCCCTTGGATAAAAGTATTGATGCCGATACCGGTTACCATCTGGTTGGCCTTAAAAGTAACTGTAAGCACAGCCAAAAGCAGTCCCAGCAATGCCCCTGCCAGTAGGCCAAAAAGAACTCCCAACCAGGGATTATTAGTGAGGTAGGCTCCTGCCGTCCCGGCAAACGCACCCATTAACATCATACCCTCAAGGCCAATGTTAGCAATCCCGGCCCGTTCGCTAAATGTTCCTCCGAGCCCAGCCAATATAATGGGAACTGACATCCTAATGGCTGAAGCAACAAGAGACACCAACACTACCTGCCACTCAGCCACGGCGCCACCTCCTCCCTAAGTTTCCCAGGCTCTGGATCAGCTTAGGTGCAGTAATAAGGAGAATGATCAGTCCCTGAAGCAGCACAGCAAAATCAATGGGAATCTTGGTAAATAGATCCAGGTAAGTGCCAGCTGATCTAAGTCCCCCTACCACCAACGCTCCGGCCAAAATGCCCAACGGATGACCTTGTCCCATAATAGCAACTGTCACACCGTCGAAACCATAGCCCGGTGAAAAGCGGTCAATAAACCGGCCGAAATTACCCAGCACTTCACCTGCTCCGGCCAGGCCAGCAAAAGCGCCTGATAACACCATGGCCAGCATCCGAGTACGATAAGGATTGATCCCTGCCGCTTCAGAAGCACCTAAACTAGCTCCCACCGCCCTTATTTCAAAGCCTAATCTGCTGCGGTATGTCATCAATGCGTATAATCCAAGTAGGAAAATGGCTATGAAAAACATTCCGGAAACCTGATACCCTCTAAACAGCGGTGGCAGCACCGCTCCCGGTCCAATTTCCGGGGTCTGTGGGGCCAATCCGCCCGGAACTTGAAAGTGATAATTTACCAGGTAGCTGGTAAACTCAATAGCAATGAAATTTAGCATAATAGTTGTAATAACCTCGTGGGCACCAAGCCAGTTCTTAAGAGCAGCAGCTACTGCCGCCAAGGCCGCCCCTGCAGCTGCCCCCACAATAAAAGCAACCGGAACAACTATTATAGCGGGAAGATCGCCTAGGTATATACCCACTAAGGTAGCGGCAAAAGCACCAAAATAGAGCTGGCCTTCAGCCCCCACATT
>DUNI01000183.1 GCA_012839445.1 Bacillota bacterium | reverse complement strand
TAGCAGATGTGGAGCAAGGATTCAATAATAGCCCTATTGTTTTCGACGATCCGATATCCTCATTTGACGAAGTTTTTGAGTTGCCTGGAGTTGCACAGATCTATTAGTCGCTTGACGGTTGCTCCTTCAAAAACTTCGTCTAATGAGGATATCGGATCGTCGAAAACAATAGGGCTATTATTGAATCCTTGCTCCACATCTGCTAAAAAGCCTGCGAGAGAAACTATGCGAAACTCTCCTTCACTTAGGACATCCGAAGTAGCTACTTGTTGTTCGCACCCCACTAACCCTATTTGATGATAAACACGCCCTTTTGACGTTCTTGTTTTTCTCATTTCCACTTTTATGCGAGAAGCACCTAGCCGTTGTAATTCTTCCTTGAACCTTTTGACATATTCACCACTGATTAACGTCTCTGAAAGGGACGACTTCTTATTAGACAACGACTGGGTATTGGTCAACTTTTCTGCATCGGAAAGTCCTTGAATGGCATTGAGTCGCTTAACTTCGCCTAACACACCCTTCTTTTGTCCAGAAAGCCATTTTTGGGCTTCTAGTTTTCTTTCCATAGCCTTTAGTTTTGCCTGGTTTTTGCCTTTTGCGTCTTCCTCTTACCCAGCTGCTTGTTCTTCTAATGTTTTCGCCAGGTTTTGAATGATTGTCAATATTTTTTTGTTGGGAAGTGGCCCAATTTGACTTTCGTCCATTGCTTGAATTAGATCATTCTTACGCCCTTTAAGTTGATCATAATACTCTCTTATATTACTCCGGTCAGGTTCTTCGGTAATGCCTGCTGCATCTGTGGCCAACTTGAGCTCGACTGCAAAAAGGTCGTTTAATTCGTCTGTCAGTTTCCTCAAACACGACTCTGCAATCGTTGCTTTTGTTTCGAGATCCCCTTTAACGTAATCCTCAAACGCCTGCAGTCTTGTTTTGGTACTTTCGTCAAGGGGTTGTTGACACAGGACACATTTACTGTCTCCCTCAACATACGGGAAATCCTTCCCTGGGTAGGCACATTTTTCGGAGTAGTCACGGGCACTATTCCAAAGATGTTTCCAACTGTCGGTTCCAATCCCTTCTAGAGCCCCTTCAAATACTCTTTTAGCATCATCCTCGGCTGCTTGCCTCTTGCTAGCTACATCTCTTTTTGCGGCAAGGTATGTACGGCATTCTTCGCCACCAAGTCTTGTTCTTAATTTTCCTAGCCTATCAAGAAGGCCGGTAATGTTGTCTCTTTTCTTTATAAACGCCTCTGCTTTTTCCGCAGGGTTATGTTCTGCTAATCGTTGCCTGACCCCCACAAGCTCCTCTTCTAATGTCTTGGACCATCTGCACTTTGTTTCTATATCCTCGTCTTTTGTTGTGTGGTCTAATTGTAAATACCAGGCCCCGGATTCCGTTGATGAATATTCATCGGGTAGTGTCGGCTTTTTACAGATAAGCTTATCTTTTTCACTGCGCAATACTTCTTTGACTCTATCGCATATACTTATCAATTGGTTGAACAATAACAATTCCGGTGGTTCATAAGTAACCTCGTTCTCATCATTCACATAGACGCTTGCACAATCTGCATCATAGATTTCGACACACGCTAATCTATCGTCAACACCACCATTTGCATTCCAATTGATTTCGTTACACCCAGCGCTATCGCTAATATGGAAAACGCAACCTTGCTCGTATTTGGTTCTGTCGAACACGTTAGGTAGTAATCTTCCTACCTTTCTTGCACCGCATGCACTCTTAAGCAAGCGAACATATCCAGACTTGCCGGAGCCATTGCCCCCATAGATAATTGTCAATGGCCCTTTTCCGAATTCCAACGGCTTACGAGGTGCAAGTGCATTTATTCCCTTGATGTCCGAAATTGAGTCCAGCCTAAGACAGGTTTTCTCTTTCTTAGGAACGAAGCGTTCTAAAGGGATATCCACAACAGGTTTTATATGAATGGCTTCGAAACCTGCTTCCGCTTTACATAACGTGACAAGTTCTTCTATATCATCGTCGCTTATATCGCCATACGTCACCAACCGTCTTGCTGCATCTTGCAACCATGTGGGTCTTTCACTAAGCCAATCCTTAATTTCTGTGAGACTACTCATGAAGGCACCTCCTAGCCCTTGAAGGTTAACAACACTACGGTTACTTTCCTGTCCTCCGCAAAGCATCGCAAAGTATCTTTTCCTTTTCCTCTCGTTTAGCAGCCAATTGTTCCATTAGAAACTCCATCTCTTGTTCAATTCTTAAGCATTCATTAACGACCCGAGCGGGGTTATCACTCTGAGGAATGCTCTGCTGGCGTATTTCTTTAGGATTTCCCAAATAGCATCAGTGGTTTTAAACAGGCCTCTTTGTCCCAAAAAAGTCGTCTAATTTTAGTGGCCGGCCGCACTTCCAGGTAATCGCTGATAGCCTTTCGAGCCTTTACTGCCAGCGGTACTTCTCTGCCTTTACCGCTACGAACAATGATCGTTCCTTTTCGCTCTAAAATCTCGATGTCATCTAGGGTCAGGTGGATAAGCTCGGATGCGCGGACACCGGTATAAAGTAAGTGTTGAGAATAGCTATGTCCCTCTTGTTCTCGCCCTTGTAGACTTCACGGCGTAGTTTTTGTAGCTCTTGAGTAGACAACACTTCCGGAGCTGTGTCTTGTTTGGCTACCCGAATGGGCTGTACTTCGTCGGCCGGGTTCTTGGCCAGCCTACCCTGGGCCACCAAGAATTCGCAGTAAGCTCGGATTGCAGACAACCATTGTTGAATTCCAGTCGGAGCATATTTCTTGATGTGAATGCAATAGGTCTGGTACTCCCTAACATCAAGCACAGTGATAGCTCCCAGATCGGTTTCATCGTACCGTTCTTCCAGCCATTCCAGAAAGTCCCCTACCAATGTAGGCTCGAATTGTATGGGGGTTTTTGCCTTGCCGGTGGAGTTATTTTTCAAACTGCTTTACGATGTCTAGCGTGTTGTTCTCCCCCCGTAAAAGGATGATAATGTCTTATCATGACAGTTTTTTGGGGCTTATCTAACTATTTTCTACCTAAATCGTACCACACCGAATGTAAACCGTCTAGATAATGCCTATTATCACGTCAGTTTATCATGACAGATCTCTTTTTATATTCTTACTGTAATCTACCATTGACATTATGTGGTTCGGTGAGATTGCACGATATGCTCTGGTTAGTTCGGAGAGCCAAGCTTTGTTTTGTACCTGCACTTCGGGTAACTGGAACATCCGTAAAACTCCCCGTAGGGACCACTGCGTTTTGCTAAGGTCCCGCCACATTTAGGACATATCATGGCGCGTATCTTGGTCTGGGTATTTTCTATATTCGATCTGATTTGTTTAATATGTTGTTCTCTAGCTATCTCGTCGGTAATTGTGATTTCTTTAAGTTTGTTAGCTATCAACTCCATATCCTCTGCTGTGATGTTCTCAATATCTTCTTCGTAACCTATGATGGTATCGTAGAGATGGTTGTCATAAGTAACATCGGTTGTTGTATTAACGTTTTTCAATAGGCCACTTCCAGTAAACACAATTATGGAATGAAACGGAACCCGCTTATATTCAGGGAGCGCTTCTTGGAGTGCATAAACGTGGCCCCAGTTTTGTTTTATTGGATTGCGAAACCTTACCTTCTTTTTACGGAAGCTTTGAACCCAGTATTCTGAATCCTCGCTGCCAAAGATCCAACCACTGTAGTTCTTAGTTTCTATTACGAAAACAGCATACGGAGAAATAACTATGTGGTCTATTTGACTCATACCCTTCTTTGTAGCCTACATAATATCGTTTAATATGGTATAGCTCTGCTTTGGTAGCTTCTCCAATTGGTCAGCAACACGTCTTTCCCCCGTGGCTCCTTTTAACTCAGGTATCGACTTGGGTAGTTCCAGGCCTTTGAGTCGTCGAATGATATAGCGAGTAATCACTAGGACAAAGAGAACCTTTACAAGCCACACACTGATCCACCCCCCTAGATTTTGTAGGATCGGTCCAGGACTATTGTTTTGAATCTGACACTCCCAGGACTCAATAAGTCCCAAGGAGAGAATGCGGATACGTTCATAATAGCATCAGCAATTTGTTCTTCCTGCTAACCAAGGGCTGTGGCCTTCAATAATGCTATAAGGGGAATAGGGATGCCATGACCACTCGCTGCTTTACATCAAACTCAATAAAGCGCGCCGATTATGGAATACCCCCTTGTCCATAAATAGCATTAAGCTAGCATGCTCTTGCTGTGAAGCATCTCTTTCCGATTTGCAGCGGTAGTAACATTCTACCTTATTTTTATTATTCCTTAAATGGTCTCCGGCTCCTGCCTACTAACGTATATTAACGCAGTTCTTCTTCACGTCCCCGATTTCTTTAACCAAGCTTTAGTTCCTTCTTACGAGTTCTGTGATATAATTTTGAGCATTTCCTGGAAAACCGCATGTACGGCCCCCAAACGGGTAGAAGTACTTTGCATAGCTACCACGATGCATGCTACGTCTCCTGGGCAACCTAATACTTCCGCTACAATCTCCCCTAGAGCCCATGCCGCTGTTGATAACATATCTTCAGTTTTAGCAGACATTAACGGCATTGACCCATACTCGCCTATGCGTTTGTTGTATAACTCCCAAAGCCAGTCTATTTCTATCACCGTTGTCCAACTATCAATTTTGATATTCTGTTCACTTAGAACACTCTTTATGTCGTTTATGCCAAGCTGGGATATTGATGGACCCATCGCATTTATTAGGGCCGACATTGTTTCAATACTTCGTGCTTTTCCTAATTCCTCAAAGGCCATTCGATTGTTTATATGAACGTAATAGCACCAGAACTCGGTAAACAGTTGCGAAAACATATGTTCGGATACTATTGCTGATTCATCGACGGCCATACCCGCTGATAGAGCTGCCGAACTTAGAGATGAGTCTATAATTGTCTGCATCCATAGATCCAACAAATTTTGCCCTTTGCTTTTCGTATTTTGTTCTTCCGCCGCTCCAGCACTTTGCTCGTAATTAGGTGAAGTCGCCCCGACAGCGTTTACCTTATTTTGCGTTGCTTTGCATCGAAT
This sequence comes from Bacillota bacterium, assembly GCA_012839445.1. Classification (GTDB taxonomy): domain Bacteria; phylum Bacillota; class DTU030; order DUMP01; family DUMP01; genus DUNI01. Next base: position 128 of record DUNI01000183.1, on the reverse strand, counting down.
CCAGGCAATTGCCATCCAACCAACTGACAGTAGGATGCTTGTAGCCCAGGCTTCTACAGAATAAGCGCCGGCAAGCATTGCTATCGTAAAAAAAATGAGTAAGGCAACCGCACATCCACCCTCTGCTC
>DUNI01000182.1 GCA_012839445.1 Bacillota bacterium | reverse complement strand
TTATTAAAGGAAAGTTAGGAGAATGTCTATGTACGGAGCTAATGCCTATAGCCAATATCAGAAGATGCAGGTGAATACGGCTTCGCCGGGGCAGCTGGTGTTGATGCTGTATGATGCTGGGATTCGGTGGGCCCGGGAGGGAGCCGTTGCTCTTAAGGCTAAGAAAATGGAACAGGGGCACGGGCTGCTTATTAAGGCCCAGGAGGCGGTGTCGGAACTGGCCGGTGCGCTGAACATGGAGGCTGGTGGGGCTATTGCCCAAAATTTGGCCCAGTTGTATGACTACATGTATCGCCGGTTGGTGGATGCAAATGTGAACAAGGATCCGGAGGCAGCGGAGGAAGTGGCGGAGTTGCTCACTACTTTAAGGGAAGCGTGGGAACAAGTAATCAAAAAGGGTGCCGGACAGCGTAAGGTAGCAGGTGGGCTCAATGTTGGAGGTTAAGGGCGATTCACGAGCAGGCTGGAGTCGGTTGGTAAAAGTGGCTGAGGAGCAGGGTGCTTTGTATGGAGCCATGATAAAGGCCACGCAGCTGGCACTGCAGGCTGCCGAGGCCATGGATACTGATGTATTAGAAGAGGTTTTAGCCGACCGTGAGAAACTGATACAGAAGGTGCAGGCTATACAAGCTGAGGAACGGGAGCTTAGGCTTAAAGTAGGGGGAGAACCGGCCCTTGATTTAAGAGAACAGTTGAAGGCAGCCAGTGACCTTCAGCTAGATCAACTAAAAAAAGTGGTTGAGCTTAATACTAAATTAGAGCAGGAACTGGTAAACTTGAAAAAACAGTTGACCCATGACCTGGATCAGGTTAGTCAACTTAAAAAGACAGCCCAGGGCTATCGTCCCAAAGACTTGTCTACAGAAGGACTTTTTGTTGATTGGAAGCGATGAGGAAAGGTTTTAGGAGATTAGCTCCAAAATCTTCTTGAAATCGCTTGCTTTTTCTTTCCAGCGAGAATATAATTAGTCTACCATTGGCTTAGGTCTGTGGTTGAAAGTCGATGCCAGCCGCGGGCAAAACGATCCACGTAAGGCAGTTTAGAGGCTGTTGAGCATGGTGCGGCTTAGGGGTAAGTCCTGCCTGGATGAGACGGTGCACGGCTTATGGGTGGTAGCCGATCACTGTTGACCCGGAGAGAAGGAGTAGTGAAGGGCAATAGCCTGGAGCGAGACTTCCAGCAGGCGAGTGTGGGGGCAAAGACCAGGTCAGCTAAGCAATGGCAAAACTTCAAAGAGTGAGGGATTTTGTCGAATGGCCTTCGAGGACAAAGTGCTAACATGTCGGGATTGCGGCAGGGAATTTATGTTTACAGCTGGAGAACAGGAATTTTATGCGGAGAAAGGTTTTACCAATGAGCCTTCGCGTTGCCGCGAATGCCGACAGGCACGTAAACAGGCCCAAGGAGCTAGACCTGGAAGAGGCCCGCGGGAAATGCACGATGCTATTTGTGCCAATTGCGGTCAGGCCACCCAAGTGCCGTTTAAGCCGCGCGAGGATCGACCGGTGTATTGCCGGGAGTGCTATCAGGCCCAAAGAGCGAGCAACGGGTTCTAAAAGGGAAGGTAGCCAGGGGACAGCGACAAGCTGCCCCTGTTTTTTATTTATTATAAGATGGTTGAGTATGTTTAGGCTTGTTTGAGTTGTGAGAAAATAGTGCTTTGGAACCAGGCAGTAGACGGGACTTTTCGCGGAGGTTCGACGTGTGTACATAAAGTCCCCAAAGTTGTCCACAGATAAAAGGCAGCATTGGGAGTTGTCAACAGGTTTATCCACATTATCCACAGGTGGAGGCCGGTCCCAGATGGGGAAAAGTTATAAATAAGTTGCCGACCCCTAGAAAAATATGGCGAAGAATAAAAAGTGCTTGCAATTTTATACTTACATATGTATAATAATGAGCATGAAGAATAACTCAATTGACTGGGGGTTCACACATTGAAAAAGTGGCTAACATGGAGTGTTGTCTTGGTAGTGGCGTTGTCTTTGCTGGTAACTGGGTGTTCCCAGCCAGCGGAACAACAGTCGGCAGAAGGAGAGAAGAAGGTACTAACATGGGGTACCAACGCAGCTTTTCCACCGTTTGAGAGCGTGAATACCAAGGGTGAAGTGGAAGGTTTCGATAAGGACTTGGCCGATATTATCGGCGAAGAGCTCGGGGTAGAGATGAAGGTAGTGGATACAGCTTTTGAAACGCTGTTTGCCGGGCTCGAGGCGAAGAAGTTTGACATGGTTATTGCCGGTGTAACTATTACCGATGACCGGAAGGAAAAGATGGACTTCTCCGATCCGTACTTTGAGGCGGGTCAGCTGATCGTAGTCCAAGTAGGGTATGATGAGATAGAAGATGAGAATGATTTTGCTGAGAAAGTATTAGGTGTACAGATCGGTACCACTGCCGACGAGTTGCTGAGCCGGATGAAAGACGGCGAAGATGATTACGAAGGTAAGGCAATTCCTATTAAGGAAATAAAACGCTATGATAATTATCCCCAGGCTTTCTTGGATCTGCAGCATGGGAACCTAGACGCTGTGGTAGTGGATGAGCCGGTGGGCAAGGCCTACGTTAAGGAACACGGCGACAAGGTGGAATTGGTAAGCGAAGAGCCGTTCTATAAAGAGTGCATGGGGGTTGCTGTTCGTAAGGGCGACACTGAGTTAGTAGAAAAAATAAATGCAGTCCTGAAGAAGATTAAAGAAGACGGTACCTATGAAAAGCTAGTTGATAAATGGATTAAGGAAGAGTAGCCGCACTAAAAAATGGCGGCCGGCGGACAGTCCGCAGGCCGCCTCGGTATGTTTCATCACCGGGGAGAGGGGAAACTACTAGATGGAATTAAGCGATTGGCTAGTAATACCGGAAATTTTGCCTTTGATGTTGTCGGGTCTTAAGGTAACAGTGGTAATCACATTTTTTTCGGTACTGACGGGACTTGTTATCGGTACTATTGTTGGTTTGGCTCGCTTGTCGGACAATCGTTTCCTATGCGGGCTCACCACTGCTTATGTAGAAATTATTCGAGGAACGCCACTCATGGTGCAGTTGTTTTTAATTTATTACGCTTTGCCGGAGATTGGCATTCATTTGCCGCCGATGATTGCCGGCTGGGTAGCTTACAGTATTAACAGCGGGGCCTATGTGTCGGAAGTGGTTCGGGGCGGGATTCAGTCTATTGACAGCGGCCAAATGGAGGCAGCTAGATCTTTAGGCATGTCTTGGTGGCAGGGTATGCGCTATGTGGTGTTACCGCAGGCTTTCCGTAACATTATGCCGCCACTCGGCAATGAATTTATTATGCTTCTTAAGGATTCTTCTTTGATGGCAGTTATTGCTGTGCCGGAGGTTATGCGCTATGCTAACTTGATGGTGGGCAGAAAAGGCGGTTATGCTTTGCCTATTTATGTGACGGCCGGCTTATTATACTTGGCTCTTACTTTGCCTCTGTCCTTAGTGGTACGGCGGGCGGAAAGGGGGTTGGCGAAAGGTGATTGAACTTAAGAATGTGCATAAGCACTTTGGGCAGCTGCATGTGTTAAAGGGCATTACCAGCACGGTGGATCAGGGGGAAGTGGTGGTAATTATTGGGCCTTCTGGTTCAGGTAAAAGCACATTGCTCAGGTGTATTAACTATTTAGAGGAGCCAACTAAAGGTGAGATTATCATTGATGGGATCAAGCTCAATCACTCGGCTACCAACATTAACCGTGTCCGCCAGGAAGTGGGGATGGTGTTTCAGTCCTTTAATCTTTTTCCTCATATGACGGTAATGGATAATATTACGCTGGCACCGAAAAAAGTGAGAGGGCTGGCGCCGTCGAAGGCAGAAGATATTGCCCAGGAGCTGTTGGCTAAAGTTGGCTTATCGGATAAAGCCGAGGCTTATCCGCGCCAGCTTTCCGGCGGACAGCAGCAGCGAGTAGCTATTGCCCGGGCGTTAGCCGTGCAGCCAAAGGTGATGTTGTTTGACGAACCGACGTCGGCTTTGGATCCGGAGATGATCGGTGAGGTGCTGGACGTAATGAAAAACCTGGCTGAGGATGGCATGACCATGGTGGTGGTAAGCCATGAGATGGGCTTTGCCCGTGAAGTAGGTACCCGGGTGCTGTTTATGGATGAGGGTAAGATTGTGGAAGAAGGGAAACCGGAGGAGGTTTTCTTTAATCCTAAAAATGAGCGGACCCAGGCGTTTTTGGGTAAGATTTTATAGTGGATTCAGGCAGGAAACGATTAGGGCAACTGTTTATCACAGATATGTTTAACTCTGCAGAACCGGAGTAGGTTTGGCCAAGTTTTGCTCAGCCAGGCCGGCTTCGGTTCTATGGCATATTTAGCAAAAAGGAAGGATTTTCTGCTGCTGTGGGGAATAATATTAGTGAGGCCCCAAGGGTGAAAGGAGTGGTAAACATTGAAGATTATCGTTCGTGGCAAGAACATTGATGTCACTCCTGCTTTGCGTGATTACGTGGAGAAGAAAGTAGGTAAACTCGCTAAACTCCTGGACGACGTGACGGAAGCAGTGGTGACCCTATCGGTGGAAAAGGAGCGGCATATTGTGGAAGTTACCGTGCCGGTAGGGGGTCGACTGCTTAGGGGCGAGATGGCCAGTGGCGACATGTATGCTTCCATTGATATGGTGATGGATAAACTGGAGAAACAAGCGGCGAAGTATAAGACTAGGTTGGCTAGGAAGATCAAGAATGGCAGCGTGCTTGATGTGGTTCCGCCTCAGAGACGCGTTGCAAAGGAAGATCAAGAGCCGCGGTTGGTTCGTACTAAACGTTTCCCGGTAAAGCCCATGCCGGTGGAAGAGGCGATTCTACAGATGAATTTGCTGGGTCACGATTTCTTTGTATTTCGTGATGCCGATACAGATGAGGTAAATGTGGTTTATTGTCGCAAAGACGGGAACTATGGTTTGATTGAGCCTCTGCGTTAGAACCGGTTCCTTTGATAATGTGATGAAACTAAGTAACAAGGCTCGTTATCAAAGGAACCGGTTCTAGCGCAGAGGCTCAATCAAACCATAGTTCCCGTCTTTGCGACAATATACCACATTTACCTCATC
>DUNI01000181.1 GCA_012839445.1 Bacillota bacterium | reverse complement strand
TGCAAACGCCGGACGCTTTCAATTGAGACTTGTGGACTAATTGCTCTGAAAGACGCACCCAGTCCTGGGTACAGGAATTTTTGCAAGCTAGAGCGAACATATTTATCAAAGACTCTTTTATGCAGACAACATTTTAGCTAGGAGGTTCATTGTGCAACCAAGTTCACAGAAGGTTTCCGGCATTACCAAAATGCTGCTTGTCACTACTGCTGCTGTAATTCTAGCACTAATCATAGTATCTACATACCGGGGCCATAGTCAAAAAGCAAAACTTACTCCAGTGCAGCACGAGGCCGGCCTCATCCAAGAACCTGACAAATCCGAGCCGATTAAAAAACCGGAAGAACTTGAAGAAGGCGAGATTCCCATCAATACCGTGGAAGAATTAGCTAAGATTGGCCACGACTCTGCGTATCCGCGAAACGGCACATACTACCTTATGTCTGATCTGGACCTGTTTGGTGTTGGCGGAGAAGAGGGTTGGGTTCCCATCGGTTTTTCTAAAGACCAAGACCAGTACTCTATGGATACAAGGTTATCTTTTATCGGCACCTTTGACGGCAACGGCTGTGTGATCCGCAATCTACAAATCAACCGTCCTGAAACCGACTGTCTAGGCCTGTTCGGTAGAATCGGCCCTGGAGCAGAGCTGATGAATATCAAGCTCGAAGACGTTAACATTAGCGGCAGAGACTGTATCGGTGGTCTAACGGGCCAAAACTATGAGGGTACCATCTCAAGCTGTTACTCCACCGGCACTGTTACCGGCAAATTAAGAACCAGTGGTTTAGTGGGGCGAAACTGGGGCACCATTACCGACAGCTACTTTATCGGTGACGTTACCGGCAAACTTAGCACTGGTGGCCTGGTGGGTGCAAACCACAACTCTGTCACTGATAGCTACTTTAGCGGGACTGTCACCGGCGAACTCAATACTGGTGGCCTGGTGGGTTTAGACAGTGGTGGCAGCACCCAAATTGAAAACAGCCACTGTACCGGGACCGTTACCGGCAAAAAGGGCACCGGCGGTCTGGTGGGCTCGACCGACGGCCTCGTGGCCGCCAGCTACTTTAGCGGGACCGTCAGCGGTATCGATGGCACCGGGGGTCTAGTGGGCGTAAACGGAGGTTCCGTTACCAACAGCAGTTGCACCGGCGATGTCGGTGGCAGGAGCAGTACCGGTGGCCTGGTAGGATTTAACCGTGGATCCATCGCCAACACTTATTCCACCGGCTTTGTTACCGGTAACGGGTTGTATACCGGCGGCTTGGTGGGCTCCAACTTTGGCTGCATCTCCAGTAGTTACTCCACGGGTAGTGTTAGCGGCCAAAATGACACTGGCGGCCTGGCAGGCCTAAACAGTGGTACCGATGCCAAGATAGAAAATACGTACTCTATTGGGAATGTCACTGGTAAAATTAACACCGGCGGCCTGGTGGGTTATAACTGGAGCAGCACTGTCACCAACAGTTATTCCACCGGCACTGTCACCGGTGAAGACAGCACCGGTGGTCTGGTGGGTCTAAAGAAAGGCTGGAAAGATCCGGGAACAGGCACGATACACTACGCTACCTTAACCGATTGCTATTACCTTGAAACTGTAAGTCCATTCGCCGTGGGAAGCCAAGAATTTTACAGTTCTATTAGCAATGAAGCTTCAATAAAACAGTCTTCTGCCGACCTTAAAAAACAATCTACGTTTAATAATTGGGATTTCGGTACCGTTTGGGCCATCGACGAAAACAAATCTTATCCCTATCTAATTGACAACAAACAAGTTCCCCGTCCGGAATCTAAATAAAAGCAAGGGAAAAACAGAGCAGGTTACAGACTATCACCGAAATCGGCCTGGAACTTCTTGACCAATTCCTCTTGCCAGTTGGACACAGGCTTTAATTTGCCGAAGAAAAACCGTAGGATTTTTGGTTCTTCTACAAAGGTGAGTCCTTGAATGAGATGGCGATTCTCATGGAGCCAAACTATGCGATCGATGGCGTATTTCACCTGCGACAGGGTAAATACACGCCGGGGCATGGCCAGTCTTAAGAGCTCCATATCGGAAAATGTTTCACTTCCGTCTGGGTTTCTGTCTTCAGACATGGTACCGCGTTCCATTCCGCGAACACCGCTAACGATGTACAGTGCTGCTGCAAGGGCTCCTGCAGGGTATTCATTTTGTGGGATATGATCTACAAATTTCATGGCATTGACATGGCAGCCGAGACCTCCCGGCGGGGTTACTACAGGCACGCCTTTTTTATTTAGTTCGTTGGCCATGAAGGCGATAAATTGGGGGCCTTGGCTAATGACGTCTTCGTCCATTGTTTCATCAAGGCCAACAGTGATGGCCTCCATCTCTTTGACAGACATTCCACCGTAGGTAAGAAATCCTTCGTATAAAGGTACGAGTTCACGCATCTTGACGAAAATCTCTTGATTATTGGTACAGATGGCTCCACCGCGAGCACAGCCGAGTTTGCGCGCGGAGAAGTAGATAACATCGCAAAGGGAAGCCAGTTTTAGCGTGATGTCTCTTATGCTCATTGACTTACATTTTTCTTCCCGAGTTTTAATAAAGTACAGATTGTCCGCAAGTAAACTGGCATCTAGAACCAGGGTAAGCCCGTGTTTATTACAGACTCTGCGTACCTCGCTGAGGTTCTCAAGGGAGAAAGGTTGACCACCGATAAGGTTTGTGCCGGCTTCCATTCGAACAAAGGCGATTTTGTCGGGACCGTGTTTTTCTATGATGGAATTGAGTTTACCAATGTCCATGTTGCCCTTAAAAGGATTGGTGCTGGTGATTTCAAGGCCAGCATCAGTTATGGCTTCTTCAACCTGGCCGCCGTTTAGGTTGATGTGTGATCTTGTGGTTGTGAAATGGTAGTTCATAGGGACAATTGAACCGGGGCTAACCAATGCCTGCGAGATGATATTCTCACATGCCCTTCCTTGGTGCGCAGGCAGGAATAATTCCATGCCAAATATCTCTTTAATTTTATTTTCGAGCCGGGTAAAGGTTTCACTGCCGGCATAGCTATCGTTTGCTATCAGCATAGCTGCCTGCTGCCTGTCGCTCATGGCATTTACGCCGCTATCTGTCAGCATATCCAGGAATACATCCCTATTGTTAAGAAGAAAGGTGTTGTTGCCAGCTTCAGTTATTGCTTCGAGACGTCGCTCTATGTTGGGCAGTTGTAATTTTTGTACGATACAAACCTTGTGCATTTCAAGCGGTATCTGTTCTCCGCTGAAGAACTTAACTGTTGCCATTTAATTAGTCCTCCAATTTTAGTGATATTAGGGTATACATTGCGGTAATAATAGTCAGGATCCATAAGACCAGCCCCTTCCGTTGGAAACAAAAAATCCTGTCCTTTGAATCATCAAAGGACAGGATTATATCCCGTGTTACCACCTTAATTTATTGGTATCTCACGATACCAACCTTATCGAGTACAGGTACATTAAGCACTTATACTCTAGCACTATAACGGGTGCAGGTTTCCGGCATCAGCCTACTTGGGAAGAACCCTTTTGGTGAGCAGCTCTTGAGATGTATTCAGAACGCTTTTCCTTGCACCTCTCACTACCGGTAGCTCTCTGTAAGGATTGTAGCTGTTCTTACTTGTTCTCAATCATTACTTTTAAGATATCTGCTCCATTATACTTACTTAATCAGTTTGTGTCAATAGTTTGCGATTTAGACGAGGCATAAAAGCTGAAAATTGTTCATATCACCGTATTGGTAATGAATGGATGTGTTACCAATGAAAACGTCTTGTTATTACTTTAACTATTATCTAGAATATACTTTGTCCATTTGTCTCTTACCTATGTACCACAAGTAAATTTTGCTAAGGGGGTTAATTCTATGAAGCAGGACAAGCCTGCTGCAAAGCAACAAGTGTCCTGGGTAGGTTATGCTGCTCTTTTCTTTGCTTTAATATTCTTTTCCGGCATCTTCAGTGATGCTGAAAACTGGACCCGCGTGCTGGACTTTACTGTTTTGCAAGGTTCCTTTGGTATTATCGGAGAAACCGGGAAGGCTATTTTTCGCGGGACCGGCGGTACCGGAGCCCGAGATGGTTTCATGTTTGCCCTATCTCTAATGCCTTCGGTAATTTTAGCCTTGGGTGTGGTGTCGGTCATTGAGGGGTTAGGCGGCCTGGTTGCTGCTGAAAGGCTTTTGTCCCCTTTTCTGAGACCGTTGCTCGGGGTACCTGGGGTATCTGGGTTAGCTCTGATAGCCAGTTTCCAGAGCACCGATGCTGGCGCCGGTATGACTAAGGCTTTATATGAAGCCGGCGATCTAACTGATGAAGAACGGACAGTATTTGGCGCTTTTCAGGTGAGCGGTGCCGCTCCCATAACCAACTATTTTTCATCGGGAGCCGGATTGTTTCAGTTCCTTTCAGTGCCCATTATTATTCCGTTTGTAGTGATGTTAGTGTTCAAAGTCTTAGGTGCTAACGTTATCCGTCTCTATATCAAAACTGTAGCCAAGAAAAAAGCAGTGGCCTAAACTCTAAACCATAATGTTCAAAGGAGAATAAACCGTGTCAAATGCTCAAGCGCCTGTTTCCAGGCAATCACTGATGGATATGTTTGTGGCTGGAGCCCGGCGGGGCTGGAATGTGGCCACTAATAATATGGTACCTAACGTTATCATGGCTTTTGTTCTTATTCAAGCGCTTAATGTAACCGGTCTTCTAGAAATTGTAGGTAAAGCGTTCGGACCGGTAATGGCCCTGTGGGGCTTGCCAGGTGAAGCCGCTGCGGCTCTGATTGCCTCGTTTTTGAGTATGGGCGGTGGAGTCGGTGTGACTGCCAGCTTGTATACGGCCGGTAAATTATCCGGACCGGATGTAACTGTTCTGATGCCAGCCATTTTTCTTATGGGAGCACTACTTCAATTTATGGGCCGCTGCCTCGGAACAGCTGGGGTTGACTCACGGCATTATCCAGTGATTATTGGTGTTTGTATTGCTAATGCTTTGTTGTCCATGTGGGTTATGAGGTTAATTCTGATTCTGTTTTAGAGGGATTTGCCGGTAGCCTGATTGGATGGATTGGTTTCTCACGTGGCAACTTGTTATATGTCATGAGCTAATACACATTAGGAAGGAGTCACTAAAATGCAAACTAAAATTGTACAGGCAGTAGAGGCACACCGGGAAGCAATTCTAGCCTCTTTTTCCGATCTTCATGCCATACCGGAATGGGGTTTTAACGAATTTAAGACCGCTGCTTATCTTCAACAGCGTCTTGAAAAAGCTGGTATCAATATCAAGAAGTACACTGAAACTGGTTTCACCGCTGACATAGTAGGTAGTGAAGATGGGCCTGCCATTGGTCTAAGAGGCGACATTGATGCCCTTCCCTATAAGAACGAAGCTGGGGAAACTTATTATGTTCATGCTTGCGGACACGACAGCCATGCTACCATGGTGTTGTGGACGACTTTGTTATTAAAAGAGCTTGGGTTAGTAAAGAAAGGGACCTTTCGGGCTATATTCCAACCGGCAGAAGAATGTCTTACGGGAGCGCGGGAAATGATTGCCGCCGGAGCCGCTGCTTCTCTGGATGAACTATACGGTGTCCATATCCGTCCCATTCAAGAAGCCCGAGTCGGCCAGGCCTCTCCGGCCCTGTGGCACAGCGCCAGCACTGTGGCTGAGGTGACCATCCACGGTCAAGCTGCACACGGCGCTCGGCCTCATTTGGGAACCAATGCTATCGACGGTGCTGCTTTGGCTATTCTTGGTCTTAATTCCATCTGGGTTAACCCAGCTCAACAATGGTCAGTTAAGGTAACAAAGATTATCGGTGGCGGCACTGCCAGCAACATTATTCCCGACCAAGCCATCTTCACGCTGGACATGCGTGCTGCTTCCAATGCACTGATGGATGAGTTGGTACGCAAAGTAACTGCTGCTTGCGAGCACGGTGCAGCAGCAGTGGGGGGCCACGCCGAAGTCAACATAATTGGTGGGGTTCCGGCGGCTGAATATGACGAGGAAGCTGTCTCGTATCTTAGAACTGCCATCGAGGAGATAATTGGATCTAAGGGATTGCTTCCACCCATTTACACTCCCGGCGGTGAAGATTTTCACCAGTTTAAGCAGGCCGATCCCAAGTTAAAAACAGCCTATATGGCTCTCGGTTCTGATTGTACTCCTGGACTGCATGATCCGAAGATGACCTTTGACCGCGAAGCTATTCTAATCGGGGTGAAAATCCTTACCTTGGCCATGGCCAAGCGGCTAGGCTGCCAGTAACGGGAACCACCGCAGGAAATCAGGAAAAATACAATTGGATAACAAGTAAACCCACGTATTTTTTCCACTAAATAAAAAAGTTTCCAAAAGGGTAATCTGACTCTGGTCAACATTGCCGACTTATATTACAATAGGACATGTAAGGGGAGTAGCTAGGGCAATAATATAATGCCCGGGCAAGTCAACAGCACGTGACGATGAGTCCTGGCTTGTCCTCTGCCGAGAATAGCAGACAGCAAGACCTTTGACGCACCTGACGGTGTGCGTTAGGGGTCTTGTTTTTTTATTTTATTAACGCAAATGGAGGGTTTTTATTGGAATCATGGCATAACTTATCCCCAACTAAGGTGGCTACAGATCTAAAAACAAGTCTGCAACAAGGTCTCACGGCCCCAGATGCTGTTCTTCGTCTTGAGCAGCACGGACCAAACGAACTCGAAGGTGAGGAAGGGGTGCCGCTGTGGCGTAAGGTGCTGTCCCAGTTCCAGGATTTTCTCGTACTCATTTTACTGGCAGCCGGGGCCGTTTCTTTCGCTGTGGGTGAGCGCACCGACGCCATGCTGATTTTCCTCATTGTTGTAGTGAATGCTGTGTTAGGTCTGGTGCAAGAAGGAAAGGCCGAGAAAGCTCTTAAGGCCCTCAAACAAATGGCGGCTCCACAGGCAGTGGTAGTACGTGATGGCCAAACTGTAACTATCCCTGCCAAAGAGATTGTCCCCGGTGATATGGTGCTTTTGGAAGCAGGCACAGTGCTGCCGTGCGATGTTCGTCTCACGGAAACAGCCAGCCTCAAAGTGGAAGAAGCCGCCCTTACCGGTGAGTCGGTTCCAGTGGAAAAAGACGCTAAGTCGGCTTTGGCCGAAAAAGTTCCTTTGGCCGATCGGGTTAACATGGCATACATGGGAACTACGGTGGTCTATGGGCGCGGGCAGGGCCTGGCTGTGGCCACAGGGATGGATACAGAAATGGGGCGCATTGCCGGTTTGTTAGCCGATGCCGGCGAAGGCACCACACCGTTGCAGGAGCGTCTTAACTCCCTGGGCAAAGTATTGGGCAGTGTCACTTTAGCCATTTGCGCCATTGTATTTTTGACCGGAGTTGTTAAAGGAGAACATACCGGAGCTTACCTTCTGGATATGTTCTT
>DUNI01000180.1 GCA_012839445.1 Bacillota bacterium | reverse complement strand
GTTTAATCCAAAGCCGTGTGTAGGGACAGGCCTCTGTGCCTGTCCGGTACCCATACCTCAGGGGACGGGCCGGCACGGAGTCCGGCCCCTACAAGTTATCTAGGCACTAATGTGTTGTTGTGGAATGTCACTGGCTGATACGTTCTGCGCTCCCGTCTCCGGCAAACGCAAGGCGATCAGATAAGCCCCCACCACCGCCAGCAGACAGATGCTAAATCCCCAGCGAAAACTGCTTAGCGAATACACAGGCACGTTGTTTTGAACGACACCGTCCCAGGTGGCGTCCAGGATAACCCCTACCAGCGGCTGCAATATGGCGGCTCCTAAGAAGGCGCCGGTATTGACTGTGCCGGTGGCCAAGCCAGCAATGGCAGGCGGGTTTAGTTCTTTGGCCAGCACCATTACTGTAAGATAGCCTCCTGTCCCTAGCCCGACAAAGAGGAAGATGAGCTTTAGCAGGTTTAAGGGGATTTTACCCGGCCAAAATACCAAAGCGCTCCAGGCAATAACCGGCAAGGCACAAAAAGCCAGCATGGCCGGTTTTCGCCGCTGTAGTTTGTCGGAGATTAGGCCCGACAGCGGTCCGGAAATGATGGTGCCTACGGCTGCCAGTAAAGAGTAGGCGGAGGCCTGGGTTCGGCTTAACCCATAAATTTGCATGAGATACGGTATGCCCCACATGGCTGTAAGGCTTTGGATGGTGCCGTTAAAACCCATGGCCGTGACAAACAACAGAATCACATGGCGGTTATGTAGTACTTGGTGCAGCGATTGCCGAAAGGGAATTGCTATCGGTTGCTCAGTTGTGGATAGCTTTACCCCGGCTTCATAGGCCTCCAGCTCGGCTATGGAAGGAAGGCCCATGTCCTGGGGACGATCCCGGACTAACAACCAGCAAGCCACCCCTGCTACTGCCCCCAGTGCAGCTATCACCAAAAAGGACTGCCGCCAGCCAATGGCAGCCACCAGATAAGCCAAGGGGGTGGCGGCCACGATGGCACCGGTGTTGCCTACAGTGGACGTAAGGCCGGTAATGGTACCGAACTCGCGCGTACGAAACCAAGTGGTTTGGGATTTTTGTACAGCGACAAAGACTACGGAAACGCCCAATCCAGTGAGAAAACGGCCGGCAAAAGCCGCCGGCAGACCCGAAGCCAGTGCGAATAAGGCCGCTCCGGCCGCAGCCAGCAATGTCCCTACTGTAACTGTAAGACGCGGTCCGATGGTATCGGCTAAAATACCGCTGGGAATCTGCATCACTGTATAGATGTAGAAGTATACAGCACCCAAATTGCCCAAGGCCGATGCCCCGAGATTGAATTCAGCCATAAGTTGATCGGCTACCACTGCCAGCGATACCCGGTGAAAAAAGACAATAGAAAAAGAAAACGCCAACACGCCCCACACAAGCCAGCGCCGGCGTAGCAGGCGTTGGGCCCGCTGGGCAAAATTATGTTTAGATAATTTATCCATAGTCTGCTCCTTTGTGCTCTGAATTTGGTCCTTTATTATAGCTTATTCGACTTATTGGCTGTACTTCCTGCTAAAGAGAGGAACGGCAGCGGAAGGATTTGTATAACCTTCCCAGGGCAGGAAATACTATGAAGAAGCCAAGGAAAGGAACGTGCTACGTGGGAAAGCGAGCAAAGAAAAGTTGGTTCCTGATCTCGGAATTGGCGCTGGGATTGGCGTTGCTGGTGATCCTGGCTATAGGTATATATATTTTGGTTACTCCGTTGCCGGCGGCTACGGTGCCCCTGGCCAGCCAGCTATTCGATGTGCAAGGCCGTCCCATAGCTAAGTTTTATACTGAAAACCGAATAGAAGTGCCGCTATCGGAGATCTCGCAGGACCTACAAAATGCAGTGGTGGCGGTGGAGGATTATCGCTTCTTTGAGCATTTTGGTGTGGATCCGGTGGCTGTGATCAGGGCTCTGGTGAGGAACATGCAAGCCGGGCGGGTGGTAGAAGGCGGGAGCACTATCACCCAGCAGCTGGCTAAGAATTTATATCTGACGCCGGAGCGAACTATGCAGCGAAAAATAAGAGAGCTTTTTCTTACCTTTAAGCTGGAGACCAGGTACTCCAAGGAGCAGATTCTGCGTCTATACTTAAATGCTATTGATTTTGGCCATGGAGCCCATGGGATAGAGGTGGCAGCTCAGACTTACTTCGGTAAATCGGCCAGTGATCTTACCCTGGCGGAATCGGCTCTGCTGGCCGGGATACCGCGAAGTCCAGGCTGGTATTCGCCTTATATCGATCCGTCGGCGGCACTGGCTAGGCGGGAAACGGTGCTTAGTGCCATGGCCCAACACGGATATATTAGTACCGAAGAGGCGGCAGAAGCTGCCCAGGAACCACTTAGGCTCGCCGGACTAAAGCGCGGCCCTGGCCGCGCTCCCTATTTTGTGGACTATGTTTTTCGTGAGTTAGAACATCGTTACAACCGGGACATGCTGCATAAGGGCGGACTGAAGATTTATACTACCTTGGATATAGAAGTACAAGAAGCAGCCGAACAAGCCTTTAATCAAGGGCTGCCGGCTGTGTTTAAAGATAGTAATGGAGTCACCCAGCCACAAGGAGCACTGGTGGCCCTGAATCCTGAGACAGGGGAAATGTTGGCGCTCATTGGTGGGAGAGATTTTACTGAAACACAGCTAAATCGCGCTCTGTCCAAGCGTCAATCTGGGTCTGCTTTTAAGCCTTTTGTTTATTTAGCGGCGTTGGAAAATGGCTATACCGCCGCCAGTACTCTTGTTTGTGAACCTATTGCTTTGCCGGTGCAAGGGCAAGTGCCCTGGACCCCTACCGATTATGGGACTGAAGACTACCACTACCGGCCAATGACATTAAGGGAAGCGCTTACCATATCGGACAATGTGGTTTCGGCTCGGCTAAACTATGAGCTTGGGCCGGCAAAAGGAGTGGCTACGGCTATTGACCTTGGCATTTCGGGCCCATTAACGCCCCATCTATCGTCGGTGCTGGGTACCAATGAGGTGACTCCGCTGGATATGGCTGCTGCCTTTGCGCCCTTTGCCAACGGCGGCAAGAAAGTACAGCCCTTTGCCATTCGGCGAGTGGAAGACAGGTTTGGGCGCGTAATGGAAGAGCATAAATCCAAGGTACAAGCGGTGGCCGATCCCAAGGCCGTTTATATCCTGACCAGTATTTTGCAGGGCGTAACGAAGCCTGGCGGAACGGCCAGTGTGGTTGGGCGGACACTGGATCGACCGGCAGCAGGAAAAACCGGTACCAGTCAGGGGAATGCCTGGTTTGTGGGCTATACACCGGAGCTAGTGGCGGCGGTCTATGTAGGCAACGATGTCCCGGCCCGGGATGTGTACGGCACCGGGGGTGGACTGGCTGCGCCTATCTTCGCTAATTTTGTTAAACAAGCCCTGGCCAGTAAACCGGCGCGGGAGTTTACACCGCCGCCAGGAATTGTGGATCTGGATATCTGTGCGGAAACAGGACTATTGGCTACGCGGTGGTGCCCGCAGGAGGGTATATATAATGAAGTTTTTGTTCAGGGGACCCAGCCGTGGCAGCCATGTACAGTGCATACGCCTTGGAGTTCTTGGCCTTTGCAGTGGCCCTTTGGCAACTCGGAATCGCCGGAAACTATAGACTTAGGGGAAATGACTCCGATACCTGTACCTGTTCCCGACACTGACGAAACC
The DNA here is from genome assembly GCA_012839445.1 of Bacillota bacterium. Taxonomy (GTDB): domain Bacteria; phylum Bacillota; class DTU030; order DUMP01; family DUMP01; genus DUNI01. The sequence continues at coordinate 1,072 of DUNI01000180.1, read as the reverse complement.
CCCCCGGAAACTACTTTGCCAGCGGAACCGCCAGAGGAACCAGGTGCTGCCAGTACACCCCCGGCAGAACCAACGACACCGCCGGTTACAGAAGAGCCACAGCCGGCTGCCGCCGGAGCCGAACCTTAAACCGCCAACTTTTCCTTGAGTTACCAGTGATGTCAGATACTGCGTTTAATACCAATGCGCCGTCTTATCGGCGCTTTATTTTTTTCTGTAGACAAGCCTGCGCTTATACAGCGAGATGACAGTTTCACCGCTGTCAAGATATAATGGGCCTTGCTTGGGGAAGCTTGTGTCTTCAATAGAGATATAGAAATGGAGGCAATAACCAAGGAGGAGAAACTGTGAAAAAACGTATTGGGACTGTGTTATTGGTTCTGCTTCTACTGGTTGTAGCTGCGTTACCGGCTCAAGCAGCCCAAAGGACACTGGCACTGGGTGATCGGGGAAACGACGTGGCCCAGCTACAGGCTACCTTGAGCCGGTTGGGATTCAAACCAGGACCAGTGGACGGTGATTTCGGTTACCAAACTCAGCAGGCAGTAAGGCAGTTTCAGGCCCGGCAGCAGCTGGTAACAGACGGCATCGTAGGTCCGGCCACTTGGAAAGCATTGGAACAGGCTCTATCCACTCCGTCTCGTTCCGGTGCTTCTTTTGAGCGGTACATAGTGCAGCCGGGAGATACATTGTACCTGATCGCTGCCCGCTATGGCCTAAGTTTGGAGGAAATCTCGCGGGCTAATGCTCTGCCACAACCGAATTTGATTTATCCCGGTCAAGCATTGGCCATTCCCCGTTCCTTCCCAACGGCACCGCCGGTGTCACCGCCGCCGGCACCAACGCCTGCTCCCGATGGAGATTTTGATGTGGTGGGCTACTACGTAGAATACTACGACGGTGACAATTTATCTTGGGATTCTTTTAAAGCCTACCAAGACACCATCTCCACCGTAGCTGCGTTTTCATATCAGATTAACTGGGATTGTAATATGCTTGTCCGCTTATAGAACCATCCCAGTTAATCTGATATGAAAACGCAGCTACGGTGGAGATGGTGTCTTGGTAGGCT
>DUNI01000179.1 GCA_012839445.1 Bacillota bacterium | reverse complement strand
TACCAGCATCAACCTCGTCAAAAATCAAAGTTGGTACCGCATCCGCTCCTGCTAACACTGTTTTTATAGCTAGCATAACTCGAGCAATCTCGCCCCCAGAAGCGATTTTCGCCAAAGGTTTCGGTGTTTCCCCTGGATTAGCCATAAGCAGAAACTCCACTCGATCAAAGCCAGTAGTATAAACTCGAAGTTTTTGCTCCTTATAGTCTAAGCCGTGAACAGCATCTTCTTCTGTTGAAAATGCTACTTTGATTTGGGCTTTTTCCATACCCAAATCGGTTAATTCCTCTGCTAGCTGTTGCTCAAAAACAGTTGCCAACTGTCTACGCCTGTCTGCAAGTTGACCGGCGACGTCTGTCAATTTTTCCTTAACCTGAGAAAGCTCCTGTGCTAACGTACCTCGGTCGGCTTCCTCTTGCTGCAAACCTTCTAGTTCAGCAACAGCATTATCTCTATAAGCCAAAATATCATCAATTGTATTTCCATATTTTCGCATGAGCGTTCGTATTAGGTTCAAGCGTTCTTCCACTTCAACCAGACGCTTAGGATCCTGGGGAAAATTTTCCTGATATTGGCGCAGCTTTGGTACCATATCTTGCAAATTGTACAAGGTGCCAGCCAAGCTTTCAGCGGCTGCAGCCAGTTGTTTATCAGTTGTTGCCGCTTGTTCAAGAAATATCTGGGCTTCACCAACAAAATCGATGGCTCCCTTTTCCCGTGCTCTACCATAAAGAAGTGTGTACGCATTTCCTACAGCTTCTAGCAAGCTTTCCCGTTGTTGTAGTAGTTCTCGCTCTTGTAGCAGATCTTCCTGCTCACCTGGCGTAAGATTGCTAGCTTCAATGTCTTCAATTTGGTACTGTAGCATATCTACCCTTTGCGCTCGCGCTCGTACTGTCTTATCGTGATTTTCAAGTTTCGTCAACAATTGATTGTATCGGGAATATAGACTATGTACTTTATAAGTCAATGCTAATTGGTCTGGGCCACCAAAAGCGTCAAGAAAAGACAGGTGTGTGCCTGGATGTAGTAAAGATTGATGTTGATGTTGGCCATGAATATCCACTAAGTGTTGCGCTATCTCTTTTAGTTGGACCGTTGTTACCAAGTGACCATTCACTCGACAATAATTCCGTCCGGAAGCGTTTAGTTCTCGGGCTAATATGATACGATTGTCAGCACAGGAAATGCCATGTTTATCCAAAAGGTCTGGAAGATGCGAATCAGGCACAATAGCAAACACTGCTTCAATGCGACCAGAAGATGCCCCTGTTCGCAGAAACTCTGTTGATGCTCTTTCCCCTAAGGCCATACCCAAAGCATCGATAATAATAGATTTACCAGCACCTGTTTCTCCAGTTAGGATATTCAAGCCCGGCTCAAATTCTATTACTAGTTCGCTAATCAACGCAAAATTGTAAATGGTGATGGCTTCTAGCAAAACAAACCACCTTCTAGCCCAGAAATTCCTCAAAACGTTTGATCACTTCCGGGGCCTCTTCTTTATTCTTTACGATGATCAAGATTGTGTCGTCACCTGCTAAACTACCCAATATTTCCTCCCAGTCCACATTGTCAACAGCGTAAGCCACTCCCTGAGCTGAACCAGGTAATGTTTTGATAACAATCATGTTCTCGCTGTAATCCATGCTGATAACAGATTCACGGAAAATACGCTTTAACCTGGGATCGATACTTCCTTTCGGGATCTCAGGCGGTAAAGCATAGCAATATTTGTTTTCCCCAAGGGGTACCTTTACCAGCCGTAGTTCTTTAATGTCCCGCGATACCGTTGCCTGAGTTACTTCAAAACCACTTTGACTAAGCAACGTTGCCAACTCTTCTTGGGTTTCAATGGGCCCGGCATTGATCAGTTCCATGATTTTCATCTGGCGCCGCGCTTTCACGGCGGACATTCCCCCTTAGTATTCGACTATTGTTTCCTCCGGCAGCTTAAAACAGCTGTCTTGTAGACGAGTACGCAAAGCCCGGTAAAACTCCTGTCCCGGGAGGCAAATAAACTTTACCCTTTCTTCTGCCAACATTACCTGCACCTTGTCCCCTTTTTCCAATGGATATACTTCCTGACCATCTACTGTAAGCATGGCTTCGCCCTTATTGGCAACCACGGAGGCCTCAAAACTTTCTCGTCCCGAGATCACCAGACTGCGTGCTCCTAAAGCATGAGCACAAATGGGCGTAATAATCAAGCAACCTAAAGCAGGGCTTACTATCGGCCCACCTGCCGACAGTGAATAGGCGGTGGAACCGGTAGCTGTAGCTACTATCACACCATCGCCACGATATGTAGCTAAGTATTCATTTCCAATGTAGCATATTACCTGAATACGGGCAAAGGCACTTTTGGTAATAACCACATCATTTAAGGCTAAATACTCTCCGACAACCTGTCCTCGTCGTTGTATTCTTGCTTTAAGTAAATTTCTTTCCTGTAAAGAGCAACGCCCAGCTATCAAATCCAAAAACATCTGTTCCAAATGTTCCGGTTCAGCAGCCGTTAAAAAACCTAAATGCCCGAGGTTTATTCCTAGAACAGGCACTCCTGCCGGAGCAAACAACCGTGCTGCTCCCAAAAGGGTGCCATCTCCGCCTAAGGAAATAACCAGGTTGGACCATTGTTTAAGCTCCTGCAATGACATTCCGTACTCTGGATAGCCCAAGAAAGCAGCATCTGCTGGCAGCAAAGCTGGTTCTAAAGAATGTTCTTTGCAATATGTAACCAATTGTCGTCCCAAATTATAGGCCCGCACTTTTTCTTTGTTAACTATCATCGCTACATTTTTTAGAGTCATCACCATGTCCCCTTGCTTAGGATATAGACAGCAGTTCCCCCTAGCAAGAAAGCAACTATACAGGCCAGTGCCACCGGTAATAAGCTGCGCCAATTAATAGGCGGACGAAACGAAACTTCTTTATAATTCTTATTACTCATATCCACCAACAGAATACCGTCAGGCTGAAAAGCAAGCTGGTATTCCAACAACTGGCGTCTAGTACGGGCACTTAGTCTTGAAGCTGTACGCCCACTCTTTACCTCTACCACATATGTGTGCCAACCTTTTCGGGCTAGAAAGTCGGCCCGAATAGTGGTCGTGTGTGCTTTTCCGTTTATATACACCGACGAAGGAGCTGTAGGTTGACGACGTACAATACGGAATCCCTTTTGTTCGAGAAGAACCGCTGCTCTTTCTTCAGAACGTTTTGCTCCCACAAAACGACGCTTACGGAGCCACCGTTGCCAGAGGGTATGAATCCAATAGAGTCCGAGTGCACCTATTATTATTCCAAGAACCAACACATCGCCACGGGTCACTTGAGCCCTCCCCCTATTTGCCTAGTTCGCCACATGAAACTAGATTCCTAGTTCACCATGGGCCGTTGCCACCACCGCATCGATGTCAGGTGTCCATTTCAGGGGAGTTTGGCGAGCATAAACTAAGTATTCAATATTACCCTTGGTTCCTGTGATGGGAGAGTAGTCGAGTCCAACACAATTCAGATGCTTATTAACCAAATCTACGATCCGTGATAACACCGCTTGATGTAAAGACGGATTCCTGACAATTCCTCCTTTGCCTACCCTGCCCCGGCCTACTTCGAACTGAGGTTTTATCAATGCCACCAACTCTTTTTTGGCCATCAATACATTGACAACAGGCGGGATCACCTTTTCCAAAGATATAAATGAAACATCGATACAAGCTATTTCCGGTAGCGGTGCTAATTTTGTCTTGTCCAAATATCTTACATTGGTGCGCTCAAGCACTTCTACCTTGGGGTTTTGTCTAAGACTCCAAGCCAGCTGGCCGTAACCTACATCAATGGCGTATACCTTGCTTGCACCGTGCTGAAGGGCACAATCAGTAAAGCCGCCTGTAGATGAGCCTACATCCAGCACAACTTTGTCGTGAAAGTCCAAGCCAAAAGAGTGTATTGCCTTTTCCAGTTTTAGCCCTCCACGGCTTACGTACGGGATGTTTTTTCCTCGCAACACTATTTCTACATCGTGGCGTACTTGAGTTCCCGACTTACTAATAGGACGCCCATTCACCAAGACATCTCCAGCCAAAATTCTAGCTTGTGCTCGCTTCCGACTGGGAACCAGTCCTTTTTCTACAAGTAATACGTCTAGCCTCTTAGTTGACACGACTGTCACTCACCTTTAACTGGGGTCGGCTTGTGGTATACTCAGCATTAAAATAATCACGGAAAGTAGTCTTTAAGCTTTGTTCATCTAAACCACATAGCTTAAGTTGTTCCAAACGACTACCATGTTCAATAAACTGATCTGTCACTCCAACCCGTTTTACCGGAATGGAAATGTTAGCATCACTGAGAAGCTCTAACACAGCACTCCCAAATCCACCGGCTAAAACATGATCTTCAACTGTAATGAGTCGGCCATATTGGAGCGCTAGATCTAAAATCTGCTTTCTTGGCAATGGCTTGATAAAGCGGACATCATAAACACCTATGTTCATATCTTCTCGTTCCAAAGCCCAAGCTGCTCTCAAGCTAGGTAGGGCCATACTCCCAGCAGCTAGAACCATACCTTGAGAACCTTTTTTTAGTATTTCGCCTTCGCCCCAGTTTGCCCTGGTTTTTGGCTCTGGCAAGAATTCTGCTTCAGCCCGAGGATAACGTATCCCAACTGGTCCTGAATACTGCAAAGTCGACGTTAACATATATTCTAACTCTCCAGCATCGCGCGGCGCCAGTAATGTCATGTTAGGAATGTGGCGTAAATAACTGATATCAAACAAACCTTGGTGTGTAGCTCCATCTCTACCTACTAAGCCTGCACGATCCAGACAAAAAATCACCGGTAGGTTTTGCAAACATATATCATGCAGTACCTGGTCATAAGCTCGTTGGAGAAATGTACTATAAATAGCTACCACCGGTCGTTTGCCAGCCGCTGCTAATGCTGCTGCCAAGGTAACAGCATGTTGTTCGGCTATCCCAACATCAAAAAACCGTTTTGGATATCGACGGGCAAACTCTGTTAGGCCTGTACCTGAAGACATAGCTGCACAAACAGCTACTAAATCTGGGTTCTTAGCACCTAACTTTACTATTGTTTCTCCAAAAACAGACGTGTAGGTAGTGCCTCCGTCTTCTTTTGGCCGTCCGGTACTTACATCGAAAGAGCCGATACCGTGATATTTAGCCGGACTCCTTTCTGCTGGTAAATAGCCCTTGCCTTTCTTTGTTAATACGTGGACCAGCACTGGTCCATCTATCTTACGAGCGTGATCTAGTACGCCTTTTAAGGCAGGAATGTCATGTCCGTTTAGGGGCCCCAAATAAGTAAAGCCCAGTTCCTCAAACAATGTTCCCGGAATCAGCATATATCGAATTGCATCCTTAACTTGCTCGGCAGTCCTGGCAACTTGCGACCCAATTGCCGGAATACGCTTTAACAGAAACTCTATATCTTCTTTTAAGCGAAAGTAATTAGGATTTGAACGCAGCCTTGTTAAATACAGAGAAAGAGCACCCACGTTTCTACTAATGGACATTTCGTTGTCATTTAGGACTACTACCAGACGCTTGCCCAGTTGACCTGCGTGATTAAGAGCCTCAAAAGCCATTCCACCCGTCAAAGAGCCGTCACCTATGACTGCGCATACTACCTCATCTTCGCCTTTAAGGTCTCGACTAATAGCATAACCTAAAGCAGCCGAAATAGATGTACTGCTATGACCTGCTCCAAAGTAATCGTAGACACTCTCAGAACGCTTAGGATATCCGCTTAATCCACCCGCTAGACGCAAACTCGAAAAGCTATTATATCGGCCGGTAAGTAGTTTATGGGCATAAGCCTGATGCCCAACATCCCAGATGATCTTATCCCTTGGTCCGTTGTAAACATTATGTAAGGCTACTGTAAGCTCTATCACACCTAAATTAGGGGCCAAATGTCCACCATTTGCCGCCACAGTATTCATAATTGTCTGCCGTAGCTCTTTACATAGGATCTCTAGCTCCTGTAAACTAAGACCTTTTAAGTCGGATGGATTATTTATCTGAGCAAGGATTCTAGCCATCATTTCTTACCCCCGGTGTTATTTTTTCCCCCTAACAATTCTTGCCCTATAATGCGTTCAGCTACCAGTAAAGCGTATCCCATTTTCAATGTTATAGCATTTGCTCGTTTTATAGAATAATGTTTACTTACTGCCTTTCCGCCCACTGTCACGGCAGAGATAAAAGCCACTACCATGAGAGTGACCCATTCTTCTTTTAGCATGGGATAGCGCCTAACCAGAGAAAAAACTATTGTAGCTCCTATAGCACCGGACAATGTACCGGCCATGTCCCCCACCACATCATTACAAAAATTGCTCACCTCTGGCGCATGCCGCAATAGACGAACCGCTTGGCGGGAACCGAGCACCTTTTTCGCTGCCATGGCATGTAGCGGGGGTTCCTCAGCAACTGTTACCGCCACACCCATTACATCAAATAAAATACCCAATCCGACAATGGCTAGCAATACCAAAAAGGCTAAAAAAAATGGTACCGCGCGTACCACGTACCCCGAAACGGAACCTAATAACAAAGAAAGCCCCAGTGTAAACGCACCTACCCTAAATCCATGCCGCCAAGCATGGGCTTCCAAGTCCTTAGGTTTCAACTCACCACACTCCGCATATGTTCGTATGTTCTATGCACGACAGGTGGTAACAGAATAAGTAAATGTTACGGCTTAAGGTCTAGTAGGTTTTCCCAACAATCACCTTTTTGTCGCCAAAAAGGCGGTTTCCCTTTACGATTGTTCGATGTCGTTGCCGAGCATCGGACTAGATTACCACTTAGTCCGCACTTTAATCCTTATTCTGTCCCAATCCGATTGGGCAGCCTAGGAGTTTTCCCCGACAATACAGTCACTCTCTAGCCTCTTTTGCATGAAAGGTTTCAACAGCAACGCCTGTTTATCTCTGGGCCCAAAGACAACAAGTCGGACCTGTATTCACCCAGCACACTCAAGGCAGGCTACGCTGCACACAGCTTGCACCGCATGCAGGTTCATACCCCAAGCCGTAACTGTATTTCGCCACGCACTTGGGTCTCCGCGGGAAGAGGGGCAGCAGCCACATGCCATTGTGGTTGCCCTATTCCCTTAACCCCCAGCACCAGCCGCACACTGGGCGTATACGGCCACCACCAGGAACTTCATCGTTGTGCCCTTGACGGATTTTTAGGCCCGTTTTCGAAAGCGCATGTATTGACTAGGATACTGCACCACCTGTCATCATGATAGTTGCTGATTAAAAATAAAGTATTGGATCGCAACTTCATGATTATTATATCATGGGCCCAAAATAGGCGCAATGGATATCATAGCCGCATAAGAATCGCTACGACTGTTCCTAAAATAGCACCGGCAAATACCTCAATGGGAGTATGTCCAAGAAGCTCGCGCAGTCGTTCTTCGCGTATATGACCCGCTTGAAAAACCTCATCTATAATTTGGTTAAGGACGCTAGCCTGAGCTCCAGCCGCACGTCGTACGCCAGCTGAATCATACATAACAACAAAAGCCAAGACAAAAGCGATCGCAGTCTCCGAAGAAGCAAAGCCTTTCACCCGGCCTACTGCCACAGCCATACTGGTTACCAAGGCAGAATGTGAACTAGGCATTCCGCCAGGACTAACTAGGCGCATAAAGTCAAACCGGCGTTTAGCAAGTAGCGTAATGGGTACCTTTAAACCTTGAGCGATCGCCCAGGCTACAAGAGCTGTGAATAGGATTCTGTTTTGCCACAGGTCCGACATAGCCCTGTTACCTCCTGCTATAGGCTCAGACACACGCAAAGGCACGTTGCTGCCACAAGGTATGGTACACAAAATCCATGGTCTTGGGCCTTCTCTGACTTAGCCAAGGATTACTCTACTTTTGTCTCTCTATGGTATAGCGTGCCAGCGCCCTAAGAGGTTCGGCAGCAGCATCATCAAAAATGGCTAAGGCTTCTATGGCCTCATCGGCCAGTTGTTCAGCAGCATACTTTGCCTTTTCTAGGCCGTAAACTGTTACGTAGGTTAATTTTTGGTGCTGAGAGTCAGTTTTTACTGGTTTGCCCAGGAGTTTTGGATCACCGGTAGCATCAAGGATATCATCACAAATTTGAAAAGCCAAGCCAAGCTTCTCCCCGTATAAAGTTAAAGCTGCTAACTGCTTTGGGGCAGCATCAGCAATGATTGCTCCTACACGGGTAGCAACCCTAAACAAAGCTGCTGTCTTATGGGTGTGAATGTATTGCAGCATAGCGGGAGCATCTTGTTCTTGAATGGTACCCTCTTCTTTAATATCTGCGCTTTGGCCACCTACCATTCCAAGGGGACCGGCTGCATTGGCGATTTCCAACACAACCTGCAATGTTTTTTCAGCCGGAGCCGGTGACTCACCATTAGGAGATGCTAAGATAGCAAATGCATGAGTAAGAAGAGCATCGCCGGCTAAAATTGCCTGGGCCTCACCAAAAACCTTAT
>DUNI01000178.1 GCA_012839445.1 Bacillota bacterium | reverse complement strand
TACGGCAAAAGTCTTAGATTTACAGAAGAGGCTGCGAAACCGAGAGCTTACCATAGCCGTTATTGGACAGTTCAAACGGGGCAAAACGACTCTTATCAATTCCATTCTTGGAGCCGATATTCTTCCTGTAGGAATTGTCCCTATCACATCTGCAGTAACTAAGATAAAATATGGCCTAGATCAGGCAGCAGTGTCGTTTCAGCACGGTGGTACTCAACAAGTGCCTCTGACAAAGTTGGATCAGTACATCAGTGAGCAGGAAAACCCCGATAATAAAAAAGGCGTATCCTTTGTTACTTTGTACTATCCCTGTGATTTACTAAAGGACGGTCTTACTATTGTCGACACCCCGGGTGTGGGTTCCGTTCATAAGCTAAATACAGATGTGGCTTATTCTTTTATAAAAGAAAGCGATGCTGTTATCTTCATGCTTTCAGTTGACAGCCCTATCAACGAAATCGAGCGCGAATTTCTTTTTGCTACTAAGCAATATACGTCCAAGTTCTACTTTGCCGTTAACAAGGTGGATGTTATAAATGAGGGGGAACTAACGTCTTACTTACGCTACTGTGAGTCCTTGCTGCGTGAGCTGATGGATACAGACTCGATACGCCTGTTTCCCATCAGTGCTAAGGTAGGCACCGGCATACCAGAGCTGCTCTCTGCTGTCAGGCGCGATATTCAGCTTTCCATTGACGAGATCCTTACCGACTCAATTAGAATAAAGCTCGGTGAGGTTTTGAACGCTGCGATGTCGCAAATTGAATTATACCTTAGTGCTCTAAATATGCCGGTTGATAATCTGGAGAAAAAAAGGTTAGAGCTTGTGGATAAATTAGCCGACCTTGATCGAATGTCCCAAGAGGCCTATTTCCGGATAGAAAGACATGCTAATAGTCTAATTAAGAAGATCGAGAAAGATTTTGCACTATTGGCTAACGATACTATTAAGGATATGACTTCTATTCTCCAAAACGTGTACAAACAAAATACGCATAAAAGGCCAAGAGTACTAGAAAATGAACTAAAAACCGTCCTGGAGACGAATTCAAAGTGCCGCCTAGCTAAAATAAACGACACAGGCCTTGACTATTTAAGATCTGGATATGAAGAGATGGCCAACCTTTTAGTCAAAGAAATTGAAGGCATGAAAGCGTATTTAGCGGAGGTAATCCGATCGCTATTTGGGGTAGATTACCGCTACGAAAAGACAAGTCACACGCTCTCTGAGCGCAGTGATTTTTATATCCGCTTAGGTAAAATCACTGTTTCTTTTTTCATTGAAAAAAGATGGTTTATCTATCTTATGCCCCGGCGTTTTGCCAATAGGAAAATAGCGAGTGATATCTCCAAAGAAATGAAGGATAATGTCAGCCGCAATCTAACCAATATGGTCGCAAATTATAGATATAAAATACGGGAAAGTATCCGGTCATTTAGCGCTTTGTTTCGATCAGAAACAGAGACGTTAAAAGCAGATATTAACAAGCTTCTAGAACGAGTGACTGTAGACAAAGAAACTACAAGCGTAGAGCTCAAGGAGAAAAATGAACAATTAAAGTACATTCATGATGCCTTGCACCAAATCATAGTTACATTAGATGGTGAAAGTAACTAAGTATAGGCAAATAAGCAAATGTAGCTATAGGAATAACAAACAGAGTCGTTTCAATGGCTACGCTCCTAATAAACATTATCGGCTCAGTATTTTCCACTTTTGCTTTGGAGGCGGCGGCATTATTTGGCAACGGGGAAAGGCTATGTTGTACTCAGCGTTGCCCTTTCTTTGTGTGGTATTTTTTTTAAGAAAAATGATAGTTAGGGCATTAGCCATTTGACGGGACACAGTCATTTACTATTTCAGCGGGTAAGTCTTGCCAAGGAGGAACCCAAAATGAAGAGAATCTGTGTGGGAAAAACAAAAGATGTGTATCTCCTTAATAACGGTCATTATCTATTGAAATTCAAGGATGATGTGACCGGCGAAAAAGGAGTTTTTGATCCCGGAGCAAATACTGTTGGCCCAAGCATGGAGGGAATTGGGAAAGCAAACTTAATGATGTCGGCTTATTTCTTTGAGAAATTAACCGAGAAAGGGATCAAAACACATTTTGTATCCGCTAATGTAGATAATGCAACAATGGAGGTTCTGCCTGCACGCATGTTCGGCAAAGGTTTAGAGGTTATATGTCGTTATCGTGCTACGGGTAGTTTTGTTCGCCGTTATGCGCTCTATGTGAAAGAAGGAATGAAACTCCCTGGTTATGTGGAATTTACATTAAAAGATGATGAGCGGGGTGATCCGCTGGTGACTGCCGAAGGGTTAGATGTGTTGGGTATTATGCCGCTTTCACAATCCGCGCAGATTAAAGACACGACGCTAAGGGTTGCAAGCGTTGTCCGAGATATTTTATCTGGGAAGGAATTGGAATTATACGATATAAAACTGGAGTTTGGTCATACGGATGATGGAATCATGTTAATAGATGAAATCGCTTCTGGTAATATGCGCGTTTACAAGGATGGGAATTTGCTGGATCCAATTCAGCTTACTTCAATAATTTTGGATGAATAACTAATGTTGGAGTGAAAGGGTGTTTTCAAATGAGTTATTCCAACGAAGTGAAAAACATGGCCTGCATTGTAAGGGGTGCAGGACATGGCCCGGCTCCCATACCAGAGCAGGGGCGTTGGATAAAAGTGAAACAGGTGAAGGATATTTCCGGACTCACACATGGAATCGGGTGGTGTGCCCCACAGCAGGGCGCCTGTAAACTTACGTTGAATGTAAAGGAAGGTATCATTGAAGAAGCTCTTGTGGAGACCTTAGGTTGCAGTGGAATGACACATTCGGCGGCAATGGCGTCGGAGATCCTCCCTGGTAAGACTATATTAGAGGCACTGAACACAGATTTGGTCTGCGATGCAATCAATGTGGCTATGCGGGAGTTGTTTCTCCAAATTGTCTACGGCAGAACACAGACTGCTTTTTCAGAGGACGGCCTGCCTATCGGTGCTTCCCTTGAGGACTTGGGCAAGGGAATGAGAAGCCAAATCGGGACAACCTTCGGGACGAAAGAAAAAGGACCAAGATATTTGGAAATAGCTGAGGGTTATGTAACACAACTCGCATTGGATGGTGACAGCCAAATCATCGGCTATGAGTTTGTCCACCTGGGAAAAATGATGGATGAAATCAGCAAAAACGGTGACGCGAACAAGGCGCTGAAGATAGCGACAGGGCGATACGGACGCTTCGATGAAGCTGTAAAGTATATCAATCCAAGGCATGAATAAGAGAGGAGGCGACAAGGATGGCATTGTTTGAGAATTACGAAAGAAGAATTGACAAGGTTAATACCGTTTTGAACAAATATAGTATTTCAAGTCTAGACGAGGCAAAACAGATTTGCCATGATTACGGTGTTGATCCGCATCGAATAGTGCGGGATATTCAGCCCATTGCTTTTGAAGACGCCTGCTGGGCATATACGGTGGGCGCAGCCATAGCGATAAAGCAAGAATGCCAGACTGCTGCTGAGGCGGCAGAGGTAATTGGTAGCGGCCTGCAGGCTTTCTGCATTTCCGGGTCAGTTGCTGAGGACAGAAAGGTCGGCCTAGGCCACGGCAATCTGGCGGCCATGCTCCTACGCGAAGAAACGAAATGCTTTGCTTTTGTTGCGGGACATGAATCTTTTGCTGCTGCTGAAGGTGCCATTGGTATTGTCAAGAATGCCAACACAGTACGTCTAACGCCTCTGAAAGTAATTTTGAACGGTCTTGGCAAGGATGCGGCCCTAATTATCTCTCGTATCAACGGCTTTACCTACTGTCAAACGGAGTTTGACTATTACACAGGAGTTGTTAAAGTAGTAGAGCAACACCCATATTCTACAGGAGAAATGGCAGCGGTGCGGTGTTTTGGGGCGGATGATGTGCGGGAAGGTGTTGCTATTATGCACCTGGAGGGTGTAGATGTTTCCATCACAGGAAACTCCACCAATCCGACGCGTTTTCAACATCCGGTGGTGGGAACGTACAAAAAAGAGTGTATAGAACAAGGCAAGCGTTATTTTTCCGTCGCCTCCGGCGGTGGTACAGGCAGGACGCTGCACCCAGACAATATGGCAGCTGGCCCTGCCTCCTATGGTATGACCGATACGATGGGCCGCATGCATTCTGATGCGCAGTTTGCCGGTTCTTCCTCCGTTCCGGCCCATGTAGAAATGATGGGCTATATCGGAATGGGCAACAATCCTATGGTCGGTGCAACCGTTGCCTGTGCTGTAGCGGTTGCTAAGGCAAACCGTTAATAAAGTGCGATAGCTTGGCGTGAAAGTCTCAGGCACTATGTAATTGGGTGGATCACTAGTTCAACATGAAGAGACCACGCAAATACAAGAAAATGCTACTAGAGAACCTCCAATAGCCCAACCCTACCCGATTTGATTAGAACTAATTTCAAAGGGAAAGCTAATGTAAGCAAAAGTAGCTAAGGAGGAGTTCGTGCTTGGGTTCTAATCTGGGGATTTATCAAGGTCAGGTGCGAATGCAGATTCCGTTTGAGCTTGATCTTAAGCGTTTGACAGTGGCGCTTAAAGAAGCCGGTTACTATGTGCACAATGAAAACGGGGAAGGCACAAGTCAGGGTTGGGGGCGTGCTTATGACCGGGAGGGATACTATCCTTATTGGGTTTACGAGGATAAGGGTGCCTGGTTTTTTGCTTTTCCGCCGGAGGATTACAAACAGACAGGCCCTGAGCGCTTATCCGCTTATGCCGGGACCGAGGCTCGCTCGGAAGTGGATCATTGGTGGCCTTATTTGGAACTAGCTCGCTATTGATTAAGTGAAAGATTGTTCGGCTCTGGCTGCACTGCAGCCAGAGCCGAATTTTTATATTTAGCGGTAAGGTACTATAGAAAGGGACTTAGTCCTAGACAGGGCCAATAGTAAAAGGCGAATACCAAAGTTATCACTACTGTTGCTAAAGTGG
>DUNI01000177.1 GCA_012839445.1 Bacillota bacterium | reverse complement strand
TTCCTATGGGACCCGGACCAAAAACAACCACTGAATCCTCGCTGCCAATATTGGCAGCGAGGATTCAGTGGTTGTTTTTGGTCCGGGTCCCATAGGAATATATACTGTTCAATGTGCAAAGGCCGAAGGGGCCAAGAGAGTGATTTGCATAGGGACAAAAGAAGATACAAAGAGACTAGAAATAGCAAAGAGCCTAGGGGCAGATCATATTATTGAACTTGGCGACTTTGACATTACCGAAGCAATTAGAGAAGCAAATGAAGGGTTGTTGCCGGATATTGTATTCGAAGCTTCTGGACATCATAGTGCAGTTCAAATGTGCTTAAATTCTGTCCGCAAACATGGCCAAGTGATTTTTATTGGATTACAGCATCATGACTTACAGATTAACCTGTTTGATGCTTTCAGAGAAGAAGCTATTCTTAAGGGAAGCTTATGCTATACCTGGAAGGAATTTAAGGAATGTATTGATCTGGTTAATTCGGGCCGGGTGAAGGTGGAACCGCTAATTACACATACATTTCCGTTAAAGGATATTGGAAAAGGACTAGAGCTGTTAAAGAAGAGAGAGGCCTTAAAGGTGGTACTGCATCCTTAATTAGGGGAGAGATCGGTAGCGATTGTCCATCCCATTGTCAAGGGTTATTTTATCGTGCGGCAGGATCACTGGAGGTGCAATGATGGTTAAAGATTTCATCCATCCCTATATTCCTAACGGTATTAAGCAGACAAAAGATGAAATGCTTAAGAGGATAGGAAGCAAAACCATTGAAGATTTATACTCTTGTATTCCCGAACACTTGCGAATAGAAGGACGACTGGACATACCTGAGGCTATTTCATCGGAATTGGAGTTAAAGCAGCATGTGGAAGCGATTTTGAATGAAAACATTACATGTGCAGAGTACACCAATTTCCTTGGGGCTGGCTGCTATGACCATTATGTGCCTGCCATTTGTGATGAAATAAATAGCAGGAGTGAGTTCCTTACTGCATATTCAGGCGATACTTACTCAGATCTAGGTAAAAACCAGGCTTTGTTCGAATATGGCAGCCTTATGGGAGAACTCTTAGACATGGATGTGGTGGCATTTCCAACGTATGACGGCGGACAGGCCTTAAACACATCTATTAGAATGAGCCATAGAATTACAGGTAGAAAGCAAATGATTGTTCCAGAAACAATGAGCAAAGGATTATTGATGCAAGTCAGAGAGTACAATTACTTTATGGAAATAGATTTTGTAGCAGTGGACGAGAAATCCGGACAGATTAATTTACAAGATTTGGAAAGCAAAATATCGGACCAAACTGCATGCGTGGTGATCGAAAACCCTTCATACTTGGGACATATAGATAGGCAAGGAGAAGTTATCGGAAAAATCGCGCACAAACATGAGGCGGTATTCATAGTTTACGTGGATCCGTCTTCTTTAGGAATTCTAGAACCCCCGATTAACTATGGCGCTGACATAGTGTGTGGCGAACTCCAGCCTTTGGGAATTCATATGGGATATGGGACTGGCATGGGCGGTATTATTGCCAGTAAAGATGAAGATGCATTTATTATGAATTTCCCCAACCACTTTTACCATATTTACGAAAATGAAAAAGGTGAGAGAGGATTCGCTCGTGCTTTAAATGAAAGGACAAGTTATGCCAAGAGAGACGATGGCGTAGAATTTTTGGGGACAAATGTGGGCTTGTGGGCGATTACGGCAGCTGTCTATCTTTCCCTTTTGGGACCGAAAGGGATGTATGAATTAGGAGAGAACATTATTTATAAAAGTAACTATGCTCGAAGGGTATTGGGCCAAGTAAAAGGACTAAAGATACTTTATCCTGACAGCAATAGTTTCAAAGAGTTTGTAGTGAACTTTGATGACAGCAAAAAAACAGTAACCCAAATAAACAAACAGTTGCTGGAGAGAAAAATATTCGGTGGTAAGGACTTATCAAGGGAGTTTCCGTGGTTGGGACAATCTGCTTTGTACTGTGTCACAGAAAAAACGAGCAAACAAGATATTGAAAGACTAGGAGAAGCACTGGATGAAATCATAAACAACAAATAGAAAGAAAGGAGTGGAAACAGGGAATATGGGCAGGAAGGCAAAATTGAGGAATTTTCATGCTGCTAAATGGGACGAACCTATCATATTTGAACTGAGTGAGCCTGGACAAAGAGGGATATTATATCCGAAGGTTGACGAAGAGTTAAAAGATGAGTTTGGGGAAATAGAAAACCTAATACCGGAAGGAATGAAAAGGGAAAAGGCACCGGCTCTTCCCGAATTAGCACAGCCTCAGGTGCTAAGACACTATTTGAGACTTTCGCAGCAGACATTAGGTCAGGACCTTGTCATAGACATTGGGTTGGGCACATGCACAATGAAGTATAGCCCTAAAATAAATGAGCAATTTGTAAGAAATCCTAAGGTGTCAGAACTGCATCCCCTTCAGGATACAGAAACAACCCAGGGCATCCTAAGAATCATGTACGAATTCGAACAAATGATGAAAGCTATATCGGGAATGGACGCATTTTCTTTTCAGCCAGGTGGCGGTGCCATGGGGATATATGCCAATGCTTCTGTAATGAAAAAGTATCACGAAGATCGGGGAGAAGGGGATCAAAGAACAGAGGTAATTACCACCATACTTTCACATCCCATAAATGCTGCTGCTCCAAAAACAAAAGGATTCAAGGTAATTAACCTTATGCCAACAGAGACAGGATTCCCTAGTATTGAAGCTCTTAAGGCAGTGGTATCAGAAAGAACGGCGGGAATTTTTCTTACCAATCCTGAGGACACTGGCATCTTTAATCCAGTTGTAAAGGAATTTGTGGACATTGTACATGAAGCCGGCGGACTTTGTGTTTATGACATGGCCGACTATAATGGACTGTTTGGCATTGCTCGTGCGAAAGAAGCCGGAGTTGACATGTGTCAATTTAATTTGCATAAAGCATTTTCTTCACCTCATGGCTGCATGGGACCTGCCTGTGGGGCTCAAGGGGTAAAGCAAGAATTGGCCCGATTCCTTCCTGTTCCTACCGTAGGCTTTGATGGTGAGAAATATTACCTTGATTATGACCGCCCAGACAGCATTGGGAAAGTAAGGAAATTCTATGGGGTTATTGCTGCAGTCATTAGAGCATACGCGTGGGTTTTAGCCCTAGGTCCAGACGGACTTAAAGAGGTAGCAGAAGTTGCAATCCTGAACAATAATTACATGATGAAAAGAATGCTGGAAGAAGTAAGAGGTATAAGCCTGTCCTGGGAAAATGTGCCGGAGAGGTTGGAACAGGCACGGTACAGCTGGCAGAAATTAAAAGAAGATACTGGAGTTACAATTGCAGATATCAACCGAAGAGCCGTAGACTATGGACTACAATCTTTCTTTCCCAGTCATCATCCTTTTATAATTCCGGAGCCATATACTCCTGAACCTACAGAGTCGTATTCCAAGGCTGATATAGATGAATACGTGGAAATATTTAAGAAGATAGCTGAGGAAGCGTACACCAATCCGGAGCTAGTAAAAAGTGCTCCTCACAGATCTACTATTTCCAAAGTTTATGACAACTTGGTGACAGATCCCAAAGACTTAATGGTTACCTGGAGAGCTTATTGTAAGAAAAGACCCATGGAATCAAAGACAGAATCTCCTAACTGATTCATGACTGAAACTTTGGATTTGGTCTGTACACATGCCAGGGGTCTAAAGGGGGTGATCAGAAGGGGACAGGCTCGGTACGTGGAGTTTGCATTCTAATTAAGGGGGAAGGCAAATGAAAAAAGCGCTATCGATTATGGTAATCATGGTTTTATTGTTGACTACAGCAGTGGGTTGCGGCGGCCAACAAGATAATTCATCTGATACACCTAAGTCAGCAGGAGACGGTGAAAAGATTATTATAAAGCTGGCCACTAACGACCCTGAATCCCGGTCGACTTGTCAATCGTATTTCAAGTTCAAGGAGTATGTAGAAGAACAATCAAATGGACAGATGATTGTAGAAGTATACCCGAACGGACAGCTTGGCGGTGACAGGCAAACTATTGAAGCCACCATGCTCGGAACTATCCAATTGGTTGCACCAGCCACAGCCGTATTAGCTAACTGGGATCCTAAATTTACGGTTTGCGAGCTACCCTTTTTATTCAAGGATAAAGAAGCAAGCTACCGGGCAACTGACGGAGAGTTGGGCGACATGCTAAATGAACTTTTAGAGCCTTTGGGCCTAAAGGGGCTAGGTTTTTCGGACAATAGTCTGCGCCATATTACAAATAATGTGCGTCCTATAAATGAGCCTGACGATTTGGAAGGAATAAAAATACGTGTAATGGAAAACCCCATCTATATCGATATGTTTAAGCTGTTTGGCGCCAATCCTACTCCTATGAGCTTTGGTGAGCTTTACACAGCTTTACAGCAGAAAACCGTAGACGGTCAGGAAAACGGATGTTCGCTGATTTACGACAGTAAGTTTAATGAGGTTCAAGAGTACCTTAGTCTGACTGGTCACGTGTATTCTCTTATGATGAATGTAATGAATTTGGATTTCTACAATAGCCTTACTCCCGAATTCCAGCAGATAATCGACGAAGGGGCAAAAAAATATTTGGTAGATTATCAACGGGAATTGGAATCTGAGGCTGAAGCAACCTATCTTGAAAAGTTGAAAGAAGAGGGTATGGTCATAAACGAGATTACACCAGAAAACCAGAAGAAGTTTATGGATGCGGTGCAGCCTCTTTATGAGAAATATGAAGAGCAGGTTGGGAAAGATTTAATAGAAGCAGCGTTAAGAGCAAACGATTAAAACAAAGGGGAGGGCATCCTCCCCTCGGAACCTATTTTAGATCTTAAATCCTACGCTCTACTTAGAAGTTGTGGTAGAACATTTGCGGTTTTAATTGTGCATTTGATTGTTAGTTCATAGTTTGGGGGGATACATGTGAAGAAGATTTGGCGACAACTTGAT
Organism: Bacillota bacterium; assembly: GCA_012839445.1. GTDB lineage: Bacteria > Bacillota > DTU030 > DUMP01 > DUMP01 > DUNI01. The sequence goes on along the minus strand of DUNI01000177.1, from coordinate 8,199 downwards.
CGTTTTGAAGAATATACATTGGCTGCGAGCTTAGTGGTGACGGTTGTCTTGGTGTTTTATCAGGTGATGATGCGGTATGTTTTTAACCAATCGCCTTCTTGGACTGAAGAATTAGTACGTTTTATTTTTATTTGGCAGATTTGGTTAGGCGCTAGCTTTGCGGCTAAGAATCAAAAACATATTAGAGTGGAAATCATTTATCAGTACTGTTCTCCTAAAGCAAGGCGTTATCTAGAGGTTTTAGTTTTAGTTCTCTGGCTAGCCATGACTATGTTCTTAACGATTAATGGCGGTACTTTGGTCCAAAAGATAATGAAAAGACAAGCTCTTTCCCCTGGGTTGAGTTTACCAATGGAGTACGTATACGCTTCGCTTCCTGTTGGATGTGGTCTTACGAGTTTGCGTTTACTGCAGCAACTTTATCACGAAATTGCGGCGTTAAGAGGGGGAGAATAATTCATGAAAATTGCTGTACTTTTTGGAAGCCTAGCGTTGTTAATTCTACTAAGCGTTCCAATAGGGTTTGCCATCGGGATGTCCACAGTTTTGACACTGATATTTTTTAGTGATATTCCGCTTGTAATGGTAAGCCAAAATGCTATTGCTGGAGTAGACTCTTTTCCTTTGATGGCAATTCCATTTTTTGTTCTCGCTGGACAACTAATGACATCTGGAGGCGTGGCCCGTCGTTTGCTTGATGTAGCTATGGCTTTGGTGGGCTTTGTTACGGGCGGATTAGGCATGGTTGCGACTGTAGCCAGCATGTTTTTTTCGGCTATTTCCGGTTCCTCTTTGGCTACTTGTTCAGCAATAAGTTCTTTTATGATTCCTGCTATGATAGAAAAAGGTTATGATGATGGCTTGAGCGCTGCAATTTGTGCATCGGCTGCGAATATAGGTGTTATTATTCCACCTAGTATTCCCTTTGTTATTTACGGGGTGGTAACAGGAACCTCTATCGGAGATCTATTTCTTGCTGGAATAATCCCCGGAATATTAATGGGGCTGTCCATTATAGTCGTTGTATATCTTCAGGCAAAGAAATTGGGGTATAAGGGCACCGGCAAGTGGGAAGGGTTCAGACACTTGCTCAAGACTGTTAACGAAGCAAAATGGGCTTTAATCGCTCCACTAATAGTCTTAGGAGGAATTTACGGAGGCATTTTTACCCCGACAGAGGCGGCAGTGATCGCTGTGGTGTACTCCTTTATAGTTGGGTTTTTCATTTACCGTGAGCTGACTTTAGAAAGAATTTACCAAGACTTAGTGGAAACGGCAACAGTTAACGGGATAATTACGTTCATGATAGGATTATCCACCGCGTTTGCCAGCTTTTTAAGTATGGAGCAGATCCCGTCCGCTATTGCTCAAGGGCTGCTAGGGATTACCGACAACCCAATTCTATTGCTCCTGCTAATTAACCTATTTTTACTGGCCTTGGGATGCATAATTGACAATATTCCGGCAACCATAATCCTATCACCAATTTTGCTTCCGGTAGTAATGAAATGTGGAGTTGATCCGATTACTTTTGGTGTAGTTATTACAGCTAATTTAGCTGTTGGGTTTGTAACACCGCCGTATGGACCAAATCTTTTTGTAGCATCAGCTGTTTCCGGAGTACCAATGGATCGAATCCTGAAGTGGATTTGGCCTCTTGTTGGAGCAATGTTCGCGGTAGTATTGTTAATAACATATGTTCCGGGAGCTACCATGTTGCTAGTTAATCTGTTTAGATAAAAAAGAATGATGCAGTTATATTGATATAGTTTCTACTGTTAGAAGAGGTGGTTTATATTAAAGCCTTAATCATAGACAGATTACATCCGGTGGTGGAACAAATTTTAGGGAAACGCATGTTACTGGACTTCAAGATTTTCCCTACACGAGAGGAACTGGCCCAGATAATTGGAGAATACGAAGTGCTAGTTATGAGAGTAGATCCCCCTATTGATCGTGATATTTTGGATCGAGCCAAGAAGCTTTTGGTAATCGGTGTAGGGTCAGCTGGACTAAACCATATTGATCTTGAGTATGCCAAGACCAAAAAGATTAAAATAGTCAATGCTCCGGCAATGAATGCTGAGTCTGTGGCGGAGTTAACCGTGGGCCGTATTATTGACTTGCTCCGTTATGTTCCTCAAGCTAACTATAACCTAAAAAAACAAGGTATCTGGGACAAATATCGCTATCTAGGGCATGAGCTGAAAGGGAAGACCCTTGGTTTAGTGGCATTGGGTCGGATTGGGGCCCGTGTAGCAGAATTGGCTTCGGCTTTTGGCATGGATGTGCTAGCCTACGATCCTTTTCTAAGCGACGAAGAGGTGGTCAACCGAGGGGCCCAGCCAGTATCCTTAGATATCCTACTTCGACAAAGCGATGTAATTAGTCTCCATGCACCTTTGACCAAAGACACATACCACATGATAAATAGTGATACATTAACAAAAATGAAAGACGGTAGCTATTTACTGAACATGGCTCGAGGAGAATTAGTTGATGAAAAAGCACTTTACGAAGCACTAAAAGAAGGCAGGCTGGCCGGTGCCGGTGCTGATGTTATGGAAAACGAACCATGCACTGAGTCTCCTTTGTTTGAGCTTGACAACTTTGTTGTTACCCCCCATATTGGCGCCCAAACAGAAGAAGCACAGTACCGTGCTGGGAAACATATGTCTGAGGGTGTACTAAAAGCTTTGGGAATCTTGGATTAGGCTGTGATCTACTCTTTATACCCGGGATTTACCCGGGTTTTTTTATTGCTTGCAACTACAAATATTAAATAATATAAGGTTGCATTTACCAATAGAGTAGAAATAGAAGCAGACCAAGAAAAACTTACCGGCCTTGGGAAGGAAAATCATTTGTTCGGGCAGAATATTGTTTGTAGAAGGCGAAAAGGACGAGAGGGGGGTAGGTGTTTTTGCTAGCTAGTATAATCTTGTCCTACATTTTGGGGTCTGTTCCTAGTGGTGTAATCGCTGGCAAACTAAAAGGTAGGGATATAAGGCGCCTGGGAAGTGGTAATATTGGTACGGCTAACGCTGCTCGAGTGTTGGGGGTACCAACGGCGTTAGCTGTTCTCGCTGGTGATGCGTTAAAAGGTTTCTTGGCTGTATATTTAGGGCGCTGGCTAGTTGGGACACCAACAGCGGCGATTTTGGCCGGTTTGGCTGCTATTGTGGGGCATAATTGGTCGATATTTTTGGGCTTTAGAGGCGGCAAAGGAGTAGCAACATCTTTTGGTGCCTGTTTGGCTTTGTCACCAATACTGGCCTTGTCCTTGGTACCTATTTGGGTAGTGGTGGTAGCCTTGACTCGTTTTTCATCGTTAGGATCCATACTGGCAGCAGGGGCAGCCCCGCTAATGACCGGTATTTTACGTCTGGGCTGGCCGATATTTTGGTTTGCATTAGCTGGAGCCAGCTTGATTGTTATTCGACATAGGGGCAATATTAACCGCTTGCTGTCTGGAACTGAATTGCGACTGGGGGACCGGTTTTGAGTCGCTGTCCAAGGGAGAGAGGTTATGGATCTACAACATTTTATTGAGGCTAACCCTATTATTGCGGCCGTGCGGAAGATGGGAGATCTAAGACCAGCTTTGGCATCAACGGTACGAGCGGTGTTTCTTCTTACCGGCGACATTAATACCGTGAGCGAAACGGTACGCCTGGCGCGACAGTCCGGTAAGGGTATCTACATTCATCTTGATTTACTGGATGGTTTAGGCAAAGATGAGGCGGCGGTACGCTTTTTGGCTAAAGAAGCGCAGCCAGATGGGGTGATTTCTACCCGTAGCTATTTGATCCAGGCGGCTAAGTCTATGGGACTTTATACTATCCAGCGGATTTTTGTTTTGGATTCGTTGTCGGTGCAGACAGGGGTGGCCAGTGTAAAAGATACTAGACCTGATGCTGTGGAATGCTTACCCGGTATACTTCCCCGGGTATTTGCTGAATTGGCCCAAGAATTGGAGCAACCTATTATTGCCGGTGGCCTGCTGCGGCATCCGGAGGAAATGCGGGCAGTGTTTAATTCGGGAGTAAGAGCGGTGTCGGTAAGCAACAAAACATTCTGGAATTTATTTCAAAACAGGGAGGAATTTTTGAAGTTTTGCCGAATACCTATGTAGTAGGCAAAGGCTTGTTCTCGTCCATATTTTAGCTGATACTGCAATTGGATGAGCTTAACCAGGAAAAGTAAATACTTTGGACGGAGATATGGAGAAAGTCCTATCCTGGGTTCGTTGCGATAAATGAGCCTTGGGTAGGGCTTTTTCTATCTCCGACAAAATGCTCAAGAAAGGGGGGATTAGGTTACAAATAGTCGAACTTTAGCGAAGATACAAACATCAGTTCACGAGTTCCCCTGTAAGAAGTGCTATGAAAAAGTCAACAGGTTAGCCAAAGATCAAGTCTATTGGAGCCCAGCTATTTGGTATTCCATTATATTCACAAGGAGGTACGACAATGGGTAAATACATTTTGGCGTTGGACCAGGGAACCACCAGCTCGCGGGCGATTGTATTTGACCATGACGGCAATAACGTAGCCATGGTAAACAAAGAGTTTCCACAAATCTATCCCCAGCCCGGTTGGGTGGAACACAATCCGTTCGATATTTGGGATTCTCAGCTGGAAGTAGCCAAGGCGGCCATGGCCAAGGCAGAGGTTGGGCCGGAAGATATCGCTGCTATCGGTATCACCAACCAACGTGAAACCACTATTGTGTGGGATAAAAACACTGGGGAACCGGTTTACAATGCTATTGTCTGGCAGTGCCGGCGCACCGCTTCTATTTGCGATGATTTGAAAGCTAAGGGCTGGACCGACAAGATGCGAGACAAGACCGGTCTGGTAATTGATGCTTATTTCTCGGCAACGAAGGTAAAGTGGATTCTGGACAATGATCCAGACGTAAGGGCTCGCGCGGAGCGAGGAGAGCTTCTGTTTGGCAATGTGGATACTTGGCTCATGTGGAAGCTAAGCGGTGGCAAGATCCACGCTACCGACTACTCTAATGCTTCCCGGACCATGATGTTTAACATCCGCAAGCTTGAATGGGACGATGACATCTTAGCCGAACTTAATATTCCACGGGCTATGCTTCCGGAAGCCTGCCCTTCCAGCCATATTTATGGTTATACCGATCCGGAGATTTTTGGGGCCGAGGTACCCATTGCCGGGGATGCCGGCGATCAGCAAGCAGCCTTGTTCGGCCAAGCGTGCTATAAACCGGGTATGGCTAAGAATACCTACGGTACCGGCTGCTTTATGCTCATGAACACCGGCGAGATGGCGGTGCCGTCTGAGCATGGGCTTTTGACCACGATTGCTTGGGGTATTAACGATAAAGTGGAATATGCATTAGAAGGAAGTATTTTTATCACCGGTGCGGCTATCCAGTGGCTGCGTGATGGCATTAAGATTATTGAAAGCTCGGCTGAGTCTGAGGCCTGCGCTACTAAGGAAGAAGACACCGGCGGTGTTTATATGGTACCGGCATTTGTTGGCTTAGGTGCTCCTTACTGGGATATGTATGCCCGTGGCACTATCGTGGGCATTACCCGTGGTACCGGACGTGAGCATCTGGTACGGGCTACGCTGGAATCCATCTGCTATCAGACACGCGATGTGTTAGAGGCCATGATTCAAGATTCCGGTATCAATCTCACAGCCTTGAAAGTGGATGGCGGAGCAGTGGTGAACAACTTCCTGATGCAGTTCCAGTCTGACATTTTAGGGGTGCCTGTGCATCGACCCAGGGTCACTGAAACCACAGCTTTAGGTGCTGCTTACCTGGCTGGCTTAGCAGTGGGTTACTGGAAGGATCAGGACGAAATTGCTGGCAAATGGCAGATAGATAAGGAATTTGAACCCTCCATGGACGAGGAAAAGAAAGAGGATCTGTACCGCGGCTGGAAACGAGCTGTGGAACGGGCTTTGAAGTGGGAAGAAGCCTAGGGATAGTTTGACAAGGTAGAGAACCCTGGTTAGTCGCAGCACAATCTGCAGTAGGTGGCAAAGAGACAAAGAAAGCCACACCCTAAATTGCGGGAGCTAAGCTTAGCTTTACTATGGTTTCCGTGGGTGTGGCTTTGGCTTCTCTGCCGGCTGGGCAAAGGAGGTTCTGTAATGGAAAAACTGAAGGGGGACGTAGTGGTCATCGGTGCCGGTGTTACCGGTACGGCAGTGGCCCGCGAGTTGGCCCGCTATCAGGTAAAAGTCTTTTTAGTGGAAAAGTATCCTGATGTGGCTTGTGGTTGTACCAAGGCCAACACAGCTATTGTGCATGCGGGTTACGACGCGACGCCCGGAACTTGGAAAGCTAAACTCAATGTCCGGGGAGCTGCGGTTTACCCCCAGATTTGTCGAGAACTGGAAGTGAAGTTTAAGCCTACGGGATCTTTGGTAGTGGCTTTAGCCGAGGATCAAGTGCCCCACTTGTATGAACTACTCAATCGGGGTTATGTAAATGGGGTACCCGACCTTAAGATTATCGGCCGGGAACAGCTGTTGGCGCAGGAACCATATTTGAATCCCAAGGCAGTAGCGGCTTTATGGGCACCGACAGCGGGATTGGTTGATCCTTGGGGATTGGCCATTGCCCAAGCGGAGAACGCGGCCGAAAATGGGGTGGAAGTGTTATTGGGGGCACTGGTAGAAGGCTTGGAATTAAAAGACGGGCTGGTTACAGCGGTGCGTACTCCGGACGCGGTTATACAAACGCGCTATGTGGTCAATGCCGCCGGCAGGTATTCCGATGAAATTGCCCGCATGGTGGGCCAAGATGATTTTCGTATTGTGCCGCGAAAAGGGGAGTACTACGTCTTTGATAAGCGTTTCGGCTACATGGCCGCTTGTCCGCTGTTTCCGGTACCTACGGCTATTTCCAAGGGCATTTTGGTCAGCCCCTCGGTAGACGGAAACCTGTTAATTGGGCCTAACGCCCAAGATCAGGAAGAAAAAGAAGACTTAGATACAACGTCAGTTGGGCTGGCCGAAGTGTTAGATGAGGCCCTGGATATGATGCCTGATCTCCCGGTAAGGGATGCTATTACCAATTTTGCCGGGCTAAGGGCGGTAGCCAGGCCCAGCAATGATTTTGTGCTTGGTCCGGCACCGGGCGTACCCAACTTTATTAATGCCGCCGGCATTCAATCGCCGGGGTTGACATCCACACCGGCTTTGGCGGAAATGGTTCGTGATTTCCTCCAGCTGGCAGGACTAGAGTTAAAGGGCAAGAGCAAGTTCAATCCTTACCGGCAGGGGATTGTTACTTTTTGCGACAAGAGCCGTGAGCAGCAGGCCGAACTGATAGAGCACAATCCTCGCTATGGCCGGATTGTCTGTCGCTGCGAAACTGTAACCGAAGCCGAAATAGTGCAGGCGCTTAACCGACCGGTACCGTGTACTACTGTTGACGGAGTCAAACGTCGTACCCACGCCGGTATGGGGCGGTGTCAGGCCGGTTTTTGTACACCGCGGGTGGTGGAGATCATGGCCCGAGAACTGGGGCTCACCTGGGATGAGATTACTAAAAAAGGCGGCGCTTCCAGATTGCTCCTAGGGCAGACCAAATGCTCAGCTGCCGAGAAGGGGGCTGAGAAAGATGCGTAGGTTACAGTATGACGTGGCTGTGATCGGGGCTGGACCGGCTGGATTGGCGGCTGCTTCTCGTGCCAAAGCTATGGGTGTAGAAAAAGTGGTGATCATTGACCGGGATCGGGAAGCAGGCGGTATTTTGCAGCAGTGTATTCATAATGGTTTTGGCCTTCATTTGTTCAATGAAGAGCTTACGGGGCCGGAGTATGCATATAAATTTATAGAGGAGAACCGTACTGCCGGCGTAGAGCTGCTCCTTAATACCATGGTGTTACAGATAGAGCCCGACCGGCGTATTTATGCCATGAGCCGGAAGTTAGGCCTAATAGAGATTACGGCCGAGGCTATTGTGTTGGCCATGGGTTGTCGCGAACGGAACCGGGGAGCCGTGACTATTCCCGGCAGTCGCCCAAGCGGTATCTTTACCGCGGGCACGGCTCAACGGTTCGTAAACATGGAAGGATATCTTCCCGGTAAGAAGATAGTAATTTTAGGCTCGGGTGACATTGGCATGATTATGGCCCGCCGCTTTACCTGGGAAGGAGCCAAGGTAGAAGGCGTGTTCGAAATTATGCCTTATGCCAACGGTCTA
>DUNI01000176.1 GCA_012839445.1 Bacillota bacterium | reverse complement strand
TTGCAAGTAATATTCATTGTCAAGAATTTAAAATTTTATAAATACCGCATCGGATATGTTTTCTATCTCGCTTGTTTGACAGCAAACAAAAAATCATTTTTCCCAAACCCTCTCAATCGTTCGGATTGGGAGGTATTTTTTTTGATTTTGTTGGCATAAATTAGTAGCTTAATATAGCATGATATGGTATAATATACTAAACAGATGAGGGGGATGAGTTTTGTGGCGTATAGGGTGAGTTCACAAAAGAAAAGTAAAGGTACTTACTTAGTTATCGAAAATAAATACTGGGACAAAGAAAAAAAACAACCTCGTACCAAACACTACAAGTCTTTAGGTTACTTACATGATTTAAAGGCGCAATATCCCGACCCAATTGCCCATTTCAAGGAGCTTGTAGCTAAAATGAATGCCGATGAAAAAGCAGGCAATAAACTTACTCTTGAGATCGATTTAAATGAGGAACTCACTGATGAAACTCATACCCGGTATAATATGGGCTACGCTGTAATTATGAAGATTTATCACGAGCTTGAACTGGATCGTTTTTTCAACAATAAAGCAAGACATGAGGCTTTTGAGTATAATACCAACTCCATTATGAAGCTGCTGACAATAACCAGAATCCTACATCCTTCTTCCAAGAAAAGTTCTTATGAATATAAAGATAGGTTTTTTGAACGTTTCGATTTTAAGCTCCATGATATATACCGCGCATTATCTCATTTTGCTAAAATAGGCACTTTGTGCCAACGTTTTATCAGTAATAAGATTCATGAGAAGTTCGGCAGAAATACCACTCTTATGTATTTTGATGTTACGAATATTTATTTTGAAATTGATAAAACAGATGATCTTAGAAAGCGCGGAAAGGAGAAAAATAACAGACCTGATCCCATTGTGCAAATGGCACTGGCAATGGATGCTGACGGTATACCACTGTACTATAAACTTTTTCCCGGCAATACTCACGATAGTAAGACATTTGTACCTGTCTTTAAAGATGTATGCGTAAAATTTGCACCGGGTAGGGTTATTGCTGTTGCAGATATGGGGTGTACATCATCTGATAATATCTTCTTTCTTAAGGGAGGGGATAGGGACAAACGCATAAACGGATATGTGTTTAGTTTCTCAATCCGTAGGGGCTCACAAAGTTTTAAAGAATATGTTTTGGATGATACCGGCTATAAAGATAGGGACGGCAAACCTCTAAAGGAAGGCTTTGACTATAAGGTTAAGTCGCGTATTGAAGTGCGGGAAATAAAGGTAAGTATGAAAAACGGTTCTAAAAAGAGCATGTTGATTGATGAAAAACAGGTAGTTTTCTGGAGTAGAAAATATGCTGACAAGGCTAGGGCAGAGAGGGAAGAGACTATAAAAAGGGCGTATGATATCATAACAAACCCTAAAAAACACAACAAGGATTCATTACACGGGGCCGCTGTCTACATTAAAAATATTACCTTTGATAAGAAAACCGGTGAGATATACGATAAACCGGGTAAAAAAATGGTGTTCAATGATGAGAAAGCTGCTGAAGATGCTAAATATGACGGGTATTATTGCATCATAACAAGTGAACTTGAAATGCCCTCTGAGCGTGTGATTGAGATTTACAGGGGTCTATCTGATATTGAGGATAATTTCAAGGTTGCTAAAAGTAATTTGGATATAAGGCCGGTTCATGTTTCCCGTGAAGATAGAATAAATGCACATGTTCTCATTTGTTTCATCTGCCTTGTAATTGTAAGGCTTATTCAAAAGAAAACCGCTTATAGGTTTACCCCGGAACAGGTTGCGACATGTCTAAACAATATCAGCTGTAGCCTTGAGCATGAAAACATTTACTTGTTCGATTACCGCACCCATGTTTCCGATGTAATCGGTGAGGCATTCGGTATTGATTTTACAAAAAAGAGGCTTCGTCTTAGTGAAATAAAAAATATTTTGGCCTCATCCAAAAAGAGGGAATTACGCTAGGTTTTCCTGACAAATAAATAAACCCGCAAACTGCTAACCTACAAGCAGTCTGTGGGTTCTTTTGGCTATTTTGCTGTCAAACTGAGGATTATACAACAAAGGTAGAGAAATATCAAGAAAGCGTGTACGATTTTATCACATTTAAAATATTGAGTTTCTCGTCAAATATCACGAGATCCGCATCTTTACCTATTTCTATACTACCTTTATTCCTATCTAAGCCGATAGCTCGAGCCGGGTTTAAGGTCGCCATACGCACTGCATCCGGTAGCGAAACTCCTACCATGCGCACCATATTGTATATGGCTTTATTTAAAGTTAAGGTTGATCCCGCCAAGGTTCCATCGGAAAGCCGGGCTTCGTCTCCTTTGACAATGACCTTTTGGCCACCTAAGGTATACTCCCCGTCGGAAAGGCCTGCCGCCATCATGGAGTCGGAAATGAGTATGATTCTATCATTTCCCTTAGCTTTGACAACCAGTTTCATGGTGCCCGGATGTAGATGAATACCGTCACAAATCATTTCACAGTAGACTCTCTCATCAGTTAGGGCTGCTCCCGGAATTCCAGGTTCTCTATGAGTAAAGCTTTTCATGCCATTGAAAACATGGGTAACTTGGGTAACTCCATGGTCAAAAGCTTTTTGTGCCATATCATAAGAAGCATCGGTATGACCTGCTGATACAGTTATACCCTGATTGCGAAGATGACTTATTACCTCCATGGCACTTGGAAGTTCTGGAGCCAGTGCTACTACTTTTACAGTGTTTCCCGACAGTTTGATAAAGCTTGCCAGCTCATTGATATCAGGCTTTTTAAGGTATTCGGGTGATTGCGCACCTTTTTTAGCCATTGAAAAGTATGGGCCTTCAAGATAAAGCCCTAGAACTTCTGACGGAGTATAGCCCGAAGTGACTAAGGTTCCATGTTTTTCTTTTTGCTGGGATATGTAGGAAGATACATTTTTTATGGCTTTTTCCGTTTCTTCAGTCGATGCCGTCATTGTAGTGGCTAAAAACCCTGTTACGCCGTTTTTGAGATGTAACCTGGCCATAGCATCAACGGCTTCAAAAGTTGCATCCATGGTATCATAGCCGGAATTTGCATGAGTGTGAATGTCAATAAAGCCTGGTGAAAGATAGTTTTCTTCGGCATCTATAATTTCATTAAACTCCTTTTCATTTAAAATGCCCGACGGTGTTATATACTTAACTTTGTTGTTCTCAACGGCTAATTCAAAGTTGTGTAAAACATCATAAGGTGTAATAATATTAGCATTTTTTATAAGTAATCTCACATAAAACATCTCCCTTTAAGAATATGTTTACACCACTATCTTACTTTAAAGTTCATTCTCCGTCCAGTCTCCTATAATATAAGGGTTATGCCAGGTAGCTTGGCACCACCTGGCATAATAAATTCGCTCTTATCTATTATAAGTTTTTTAGCTGGGATGCCGCTTCTTCATCCATGATTATCGTCACATCTTGGTGAAGCATCAGTAAGGACGCCGGATTCGTTGTAGTAACAAGATTGTTATTCAGAAGTTTTGCCATGATTTCAGCTTTACCTTTGCCGCTAGCCAGAAGCATTATCTTTTTAGCTTTCATGATGGAACCGATGCCCATAGTTATGGCCTTGGTCGGAACTTGGTCAGCAGAGTCAAAAAATCTGGAGTTTGCTTTAATCGTGTCTTCTGTAAGGTCTGTCAGATGTGTTCCCACAATCAGCTCCTCAGCCGGTTCATTAAAACCAATGTGACCGTTGACACCGATGCCTAGTAATTGCAAGTCTATACCGCCATATTTTTCAATTTGGTTATCATATTCCTTACAATAATTCTCAATATCCGATGCCCGACCGTCAGGTATATGAACATTTTCCTTTTGTATGTTTACATGATTGAAAAGATTTTCGAACATAAAGTAATTATAGCTCTGAGGATTGTCAGGAGTAAGGCCGTAGTATTCGTCTAAGTTGAAAGTGACAACTTTGGAAAAATCCAAGTTCTCCTCACGGTTCATCCGAATAAGCTCCTTATAGGTGCCTATCGGAGTGCTTCCGGTCGCAAGCCCAAGTACCAAATCGGATTTTTGCCGGATTTTTTCAGCAAAGATTTGGGCGGCCTTCTTACTCATAGCTGAATAATCTTTCTCAATAAATAACTGCATTATATTACCTCCTGTCAGTTTTTAGATTATCCATAAAAGATTATACCATTGGGAGAAGTTATTGTATACTTGTTTAAACCTATATAAGTTGTTTCACTTCTTTCTTTGCAATTAACCGAACAGTTTTTCACGAATCTGTTTTCCAGTAGGGGTTGTTGCAAGGCCTCCCAAAGCTGTTTCTCTCAGCTGCTCAGGCATCATACGGCCGACCTCTCCCATTGCCTTTATGACTTCATCCGGCGGAATAACACTTTCGATACCGGCTAATGCCATGTCTGCCGCCGTTATAGCTTGGACTGCGCCCATACCGTTACGCTTTACACACGGCACCTCAACTAAACCTGCTACCGGGTCACATACAAGCCCCATAAGGCTTTTTAGTGCAATTGCTACGGCATGTCCAACCTGCCTGGGTGTTCCTCCTGAAAGCTCAACAGTTGCCGCAGCAGCCATGGCTACTGCACTACCACATTCTGCCTGACAGCCTCCTTCTGCTCCGGCTAAAGTTGCATTTAAAGCGATTATTTTTCCTACTGCCCCGGCAGTAAACAGAGCATCTGTAATCTGATCATTGCTTTTACCCAATTTTTCCGCAACACTTATCAAAACTCCGGGTATAATGCCACAGGATCCGGCTGTAGGTGAGGCTACAATGCGCCCCATAGAAGCATTTACATTTGATACTGCCATGGCAAGTGCAGCGGCTTTTAAGGTAACACTATCGGAAATGGCCTTTTTAGACGCTTTCCATAGACGATATCCTTCGCCACCTGTTACACCACTTAGGGATGATATAGGTCTTTCGATCCCTTTTTGGGCCGATTCCTTCATTACCTGAAAATATTCTTTCATCTTCTTAGTTAGATTTTCTACGGAAGTTTCCAATTCTTTAGATTCCATATCTTTGATAACGGTAGATATGTTGACTTTTTGAGTTTCTGCCTTAGCGATAATTTCATCAAGAGTACGTGTGCTCACTTTAAACACCACCTAATATGGATTTAATTACCATGGCTCTTTGAACATGATTCATACTCGATAAAGCTGACTCCAACCCTTCCGGAACTTCTTCATCGACTTCTATCACCATTAAAGCGGTTTTACCCCGAGATTCCCGGGAAACCTTCATCTGGGCAATATTTATATCCTTTTCGGCCAAGAAAGATGCTACCTTTGCAATCATGCCGGGCCTGTCATCGTGGATAGTAATAATTGTATTGAACTCTCCCGTAAACTCCGTATTAAAACCATCGATAGAAAAAATTATAACTCTACCTCCTCCAATGGATGAGCCGATTACTGTAGTAGAATTATCTTTTCCCCTTAATGTAAACTTTGCTGTATTTGGAGAAAATTCCGCATGAGTATTTCCAAATACAAGGTCTACTTTAATCCCTTGTTTTCGAGCTATTTCAAAGGATTCCTTTATTCCGTCATCATCAGTGGAAAGGCCCAGAATTCCAGCTACTAGAGCTTTATCTGTTCCATGACCTGTACCGGTCTTAGAGAAGGAGTTAAATAAAACTATCTGAGCTTCTGTAGGGTCTTCTCCCAGTATATTCCTTGCCAGGTTCCCCAGCCTCACAGCCCCAGCAGTATGTGAACTTGAAGGCCCAATCATTACGGGTCCGATAATGTCAAATATATTCAACGGGACACCTCCTGAAATTTAATTTCCCCCTGTTAAACCTCAACATTTAAGAAGATATTTATTCATTTATAGTGTCTACTAAATCCGGTATAATTTTATATGATTTGGCT
>DUNI01000175.1 GCA_012839445.1 Bacillota bacterium | reverse complement strand
AAGCGAAGTGTGGAGGCGGGGCTGAGCACAGGACGTGCGAAGCGGCCCCCTGAGGCACGGACGCCGAATTGGGCCGGGACCCCGCCGGAACGCTGAGCTGAGCTTTAGACTGCTCGGAGAGCTTTCCTCGAGCGAGCGGGAAACCATGCAGTCCCTTATTCAACTGCACAATCAAATCAAAGCACATTCGTTCTGAGATGTATCGTGGAGCATGAGGATGGGCCGGCAATCACCAAGCCTGGGCTAAGCAGCACAGGGGCACGGGCAGCCACAGAGGGCTGCCCCTACACTCGGCCCGTGATACACGCCAATCCCAGTGCCATACCGTAGAAATACCCACGGTTAGCGGGCCCAATCCTCAAAGCAACCGGAAAAACAAAACCAAGGGGCGCATCTGCGCCCCTTCTCTTACGCTGCCTTCTTCGTTTTCTTGATGGTTAGCTCCTTCAAAACCTCTATAGCTTTCTTAATCTGAGGATCATCTTCATTGACAGCTGTCAGACGATTGTTGATAGCCTCTAAGGTGTCCTTATCCACCTGGCCTGTGGCAGCCATGCCGCTTTCTCCTTGCAGCATTTTTACAGCTTCCACCGTCTCCCCACTGTAAATACCGTCCACTTCAGGAATATCGTAGCCTAGCAGCTTTAACCGCTGCTGCAGTTCAGCCACATCCAAGCCACCGGTTTCAGGCATGAGAACGCGCTTTAGTTCCAAGGCCGGCAGCCTCACTTTTTGTGGCATTGGTACCACCACATCAGGCATGATTCCTTCTTTGTTGATACTACGTCCACTCGGCGTTAGATAGCGACCAATGGTGATTTTAAGAGCGCCACCGTCACCTAAGGGTATCACATCTTGTACTGTTGCCTTACCAAATGTTTTCTCTCCGACTAAAACACCAGCCTTACGATCTTGCACCGCTCCGGCTACAATCTCGGCGGCACTGGCGCTGCCTTCATCCACTAAAACTACCAGCGGCCACTTTGCTTGGTCAAGTTTAGAGTCTAGAACACGACGTTCCTCCCGTCCTCGCTCCTCTACGTACACTACCGGCCCCTCAGGAACAAATTCTTGTGCTACCTCCAGAGCCTGGTTGAGCAGCCCGCCAGGGTTGCCTCTCAGGTCTAAGATAACCCCCTGCATTCCTTTTTGATCCAAGGTAGCCAGGGCTTCCCGCAACCGTTCTCCGGCATGTTCATTGAAGCTTGTCAGTCTAATATAACCTACATTTTCCGCTAGCATTTCTGCCTCTACCGGATTCACTTCAATGAATTCACGCGTGATAGTAAGGGACAGTTGTTCGCCCTCGCTTTCCACTTCCAAAAGCACTTCTGTCCCCGGTTCTCCTAAAATCAGGCGACTGGCCACATCCACATCTAAGCCACGAATGTCTTTACCGTCTACCTTTAAGATGCGATCTCCTGGCTTTAAGCCAGCTCGTTCGCCAGGAGTACCTTTGATGGGAGAAACTACAGTGACATACCCATCCTTGGCAGTAATAACTACCCCCACCCCACCGAAGGTCCCGCTGGTGCTGGCTTTAAATTCACGGTATTCATCAGCACTAAGATAAGTGGAATATGGATCATCCAAAGACTCCACCATACCCCGCAGGGCCCCCTCAATTAGTTCCGAGGTAGGCACTTCCTCCACATAGTACTCGCGGACTTTATTAAGCACATCAATAAAACGGGCTATATCCTCATTGGGCCCGGCAAAAGCTCGTACCAAGGTTGGAACTTTAAGGGCCAGTGCACCGCACACAATCGCTATTGCCAACAAAAAAGCTAACCGTCTCTTATTTCGCATGAGATCCATCCTCGCTATTTTGAATTAACCCCTAACTATATGTTTATTCGGCGCCATCCCCATAAAACCTGCATCGACTACAATTTT
>DUNI01000018.1 GCA_012839445.1 Bacillota bacterium | reverse complement strand
TTTCTTGCAGATCCATTATATCTTCGCCTGCGTTATCGACCAAGGTAATATTGGCCTAGGCGAAGATATAATGGATATGCAAGAAAACTCCACTATCACCATTGCCGACGACGGCTGCATCTACCAGAACGAAATCCCAGTAGCCCAAGGCACAATCCTGACCGAGGAAGCGCTGGCGAAGAAAATGCAAGCAGCCCAAGAAAATATCGGCCAAGCTCTGGATAAATTCATCGATAACACCCTAAAGTACGCCAAACGTGAAAAATCCTTTATAACCGGCCAAGTGGACATCCCCAAAACCGATACCCAATTCAAAGACAAGCAGGTGCTGGTGGTAGCCCGGGGAAATAACTTTAGAGAAGATTTCGCCGCTATCAGGCTTTATGTAGATGAGGTAAAGCCGGTGTTGGTAGGCGTGGACGGCGGAGCCGATGTGCTGCTGGACTTTGGCTACGTACCTGATGTAATCATAGGCGACATGGACAGCGTTTCTGATAAAGCCCTAAAATTATGTCGAGAAATTGTGGTACATGCCTATCCCGACGGGCGGGCTCCAGGGCTTAGTCGGGTAAAACAGTTAGGGCTTCCAGCCAAAATATTCACCTCGCCCGGTACCAGCGAGGATATCGCCTTCTTGCTGGCCTACGAAAAAGGCGCCGATCTAATTGTGGCTGTGGGAAGCCATTCCAGCATGATCGATTTCTTAGAAAAGGGCCGGGGAGGAATGGCCAGCACTTTTCTAGTGAGATTAAAAGTAGGCTCCATACTGGTAGATGCTAAAGGTGCCAGCAAATTATATACCCACAAGCTCAATCCTAATTACATATTAGGATTGCTTATCGCTGCTTTGGTGCCTATGATTGCCATTGTCACCTCCTCGCCGCCCATGCAGCACATCTTGAAGCTGTTGGAACTAAAACTGAAGATCATCTTCGGATACTAAAAAGGGGATCGCGAAATGTTCATTAACATAAGATACTTGGTGATTACACTGGCCGCAGTGTTTATAGCCCTGGGCATAGGCATACTCATTGGTTTTCAGCTGGATTCTCAGGACATCATTTTGCAACAACAACAAGACCTGATTAAATCCATGGAAACCAAATTCAATCAGCTAACCCAAGCTAACCAAGACCTAGAAACCGAGATCAAAAAGCTGCAAAACAATGCCGAACAAGACGAAGTTTTTATGAAAAGCATCTTTGCCGATTACGTAAACTACAAGCTCAGCGGGCTAAATATCGCTATCATAGAAACCTCCGGCAACCAACTATACCCTCATCTAAGATACGCACTGAACATGGCCGGCGCCAACATTAGCACCTCTATCGTAGTCACCGACAAAATACTCACTGTTACCGAAGAAGAAAAATCCCAATTGGATTTGCCCATAGCAACAGTAATTGCCAATGCCATCGCTCATGGCGACACAGAGGACCTTAATTATCTACGTCAAAAGGGATTTATCGAGGCCAGAGGGGATTTTACCATAGTTCCCGACTATGTAATCTTGGCCGGGGGAAACAGCGAAGAGAATACTAAGGCAGAAATCGTAGACGTACCCTTAATCAGAGAACTCAAGAGAAACTATATTTCCCTAGTGGGAGTGGAAGCCAGCGACGCAGAGTATTCTTATATGAACCACTATAAAAAGGAAAGAATCTCCACTGTAGATAACGTAGATACCGTTATCGGACAAACTTCCTTAGTTCTGGTAATGACTGGTGCCGAGGGCAATTACGGAATCAAAGCGTCTGCTAATGCTCTAATACCTTATTTCAACAAGGAGGAGCTCCGGTGAAAGTCTCCATATTAATCCCTGCATATAACGAAGAAGATAACATCCGAAGAACCATCCAAGGCATCCAAACAATTCCGAACCGGTTTTCACCCAATCTGGATTGGCAAATCATCGTTATCGATGACGGCTCCGCCGATAACACCCTAGCCCAAGCTGCCCAATGCGGCGTCAAAACTCTAAGACTGAGCCAAAACGTGGGCAAAGGCGGCGCCTTGCGACACGGACTACAGCAGGCAAATGGAGACATAATATTATTCTTGGACGCAGATCTAAAGGAAAGTTCCGCCGACGCCCATAAGCTCATTTCACCGGTAA
Source organism: Bacillota bacterium (assembly GCA_012839445.1). Lineage (GTDB taxonomy): Bacteria > Bacillota > DTU030 > DUMP01 > DUMP01 > DUNI01. The sequence goes on along the minus strand of DUNI01000018.1, from coordinate 8,995 downwards.
TTAACAACCAAGCCCATGTAGCCATCGCCCGATTCAAACCATCCCGCAAGCCAGGAGGTTTTGGCTTTGTAAAAGCCTTAGCTTCCGGCGGGGTGAAATTCTTTACCGGACAAGAATTAACCACCGTACTTTCTGGCCAACGAGCCTTCAAACGCCAGGTGCTGGAAGACATCGGCTATATTCCAGATGGCTACAGCCTGGAAGTAGGCATGCTGATCGATATCCTCACAAAAGGATACCGGGTAGTAGAAGTGGATGTTGATATGTATCACGACGTAACCGGCAGAAATTTGCAAGGCTTTATCCACCGCGGCAAGCAATTTATAGATATACTAAAACTGCTGGTGAACAAACTAAGGGAGCGAAAGGCCATTGCTTAAGCATAGTCTCATGGTGGCGCTGTTTATCTTTTCAGCGCTCACTACTTACTTTCAAACTCCATATTTTATCGACATGTTTAGCCGTGGAAACAAACTGGCCAAAAACTTCCAAGGAGAGCTAATACCACAAGGCATCGGTATCTTATTTATCCTTTGCTCCTTGCCTGGGTACGCCCTCTATTTAGCACTTGCCCAACCATATTCTAAGGCTACTGTGGACGCAGCGGCTGTGTTGCTCTTGTTCCTGGCCTTTGTCACTGTGAGTTTGCTCGGTTTTATCGACGACATGCTCGGCTCCCGCGACGTCCTAGGGCTTAGGGGTCATCTTAAGGCTTTTCTCTCAGGAAAGCTCACCACCGGTTCCCTCAAAGCCATCGGCGGCCTATTGGTATCTTTCTTGGTCAGCATCTTCTTGTCAGCCGGCGTGGGGGAAATCATCATCAGCACCCTGGTATTAGCCCTGTTTACAAACCTACTTAACTTGCTGGACCTAAGACCGGGACGGGCCATCAAGTTTTATTTCTGCCTTTTATTCATTTTTGGATTAAGCTCACTTGTTTCCGGAGCATATCAGCCTTTTGTTCTAATGCTGCCGCTAATCGGCACCGTGCTCGGGTATTTCCCCTTCGACCTGAAAGCCCGCTGCATGATGGGCGATGCAGGATCCAATGTGCTGGGAATGTCAGCCGGTATTTTGGCGGTAAGCCAGTTAGATTACTACGGAAAACTAATCGCCTTGGTCGTTCTCGCAGCGCTGCATATTTTTACCGAACGTCATTCCTTAAGCGCTATTATCGCTAACAGCCGCATTTTGAGCCTGTTTGATAATTTGGGCCGGCAAAACTAATCCCCAAATAGGAGTGTAGACGTGATTAGCTACTCTAAAGGTGAAGTAACTCAAATCTTAACAACTTACAATGGCTGTACCGAAATAAAAGTCCGCACCAATTCCGGTGAACACCGGGCCATAAACTACCACCTTCTCACCGGCGACGTAAAGCCCGGCGATAAAGTGCTGCTAAACACAACTGCCGTCCAACTGGGACTTGGAAGCGGCGGTTACCATTTCGTCGTCTCCAAAAGCGGCGGTTCAACAATTTCCCCAGACCAAGTAAATAAAGCTACCGGCCACATAATGAAGCTCCGGTATACGCCCCTTCAGTTTTCCGTCTTAAGCATAGAAGAAGAAAACAGCCCCTATCATAAACTGTTTCATGAATTTAAAAACCTAAATAATATGCCAGTATTAATTGGTGAACTACACAGCATGCTCTTGCCGGCGGTATTTAATATCAAGCGCAAAACTCCAACACTAAAAGTAGCCTACATAATGACCGACGGCGGTGCCTTACCAGCTAACTTCAGCCGCAATGTAAATTTACTAAAAACCAAAGGGTTAATCGAAGGGACTATTACTTTTGGCCAAGCCTTCGGCGGAGATTACGAAGCCGTAAATGTGTATACCGCTCTTATCGGAGCCAAAGCAATCCTAAAATCAGATATAGCAGTTATAACCATGGGGCCCGGAATCACCGGCACCGGCACCAAATACGGCTTTTCCGGCATAGAACAAGGCTACATAATCGATGCTGTCAATACCTTAGGCGGCCGGCCTATTTTTATGCCCCGAATCAGCTTTGCCGACCCACGCCTGCGACACCAAGGCCTTAGCCACCACAGCATCACTGTCCTAAAAGAAATAGTCCAGACCAAAGCCGAAGTAGTACTACCCCAAATGACCACAAAAAAATGCGCCCATGTCCGGGCGCAGCTAGAAACCCACGGCATCCATGAACAGCATAAAATTGTATTGGTTTCAGAGTCGGAAGAAGTACTGAAAAACATCCGGCACTTTGGAGTTAAACTCACCACCATGGGCCGAACCTTAGATCAAGACCGGGAGTTCTTCCTTACCGCCGGTTCCGCCGGTTATTACGCCGCCAACTTATCCTAACCCGGCCCAGTCGTTTACCCTCTCATATCCTTTTTGGCGTAATAAACAATCCCAATTGCCCCCGGACCCACATGAAGCCCAATAACAGGCCCAATATCACAGATACTTACGTCCATCTTCAGCTTTTCCTGCAATTTTGCGGCTAAATCTTTGGCCTGCTCATAGCAATTAATATGATGCACCACAATTTCGCGTAGCCCATATTCAAACTGATCTTTTAATACTTTATCGATCATGGTTCTGATAGCCTTGGCCTTGGTTCTGACTGTCCTTAGCACTGTGGTTACACCGTTTTCCACTGTTAAGATGGGAATTATCTTAAGCAGATTTCCGATTAAGGCACTGGCTCCTCCTATTCGTCCGCCTTTTTTTAGATAGACCAGATTATCCGGTATAAATAAAAACCGACTTCTCCTAATGTTTTCCTCGGCTATCTCCTTCACTTCAGACAGCGTGCGGCCTTCTTTAGCCGCCCTGGCAGCTACAATAGCAGCAAATCCTAATTGCATCGAATTAGAACGCGAATCCACCATCTCTATCTTGGCAGCAGGGTATTTTTCTATCACCATCTCTTTTACTTTGCAAGCGCTGGCATACGTGCCGCTCATCTCGGAAGATAAGAAAATACCAAGAAGATCATCACCGCTCGCCACCACAGCTTCTATCTCGTGCTGCAATTCACCCACTGATGGCTGAGAAGAAATAGGAATCCCTCTTTGCTCCATCATTTCATAAAATACATCGTTTTCTATCTCCGTCTCCTTCATGCTTTCATCTGGAAAGGAAACACACAGCGATATTATTTTAATATCTAGCTCTTCTCGTATCCACTCAGGGATATAGCTGGTACTGTCAGTTAGAATTTTTACAGCCATTTAACTCCCCCCATTCATAAAACTAGATCCCTTATTCCATGGAGCAACAGGGCCATCATAACATAATTATCTTTCTATACCATAACACATATAGCCTCTTCTACTTGCAAAAAAGTGCTGATTTTGACAACATACTTTCTCTCAAACAAAAATGTAGGGAGCCCTTGCAAGGGTTCCCTACATTTTTCCTGTCCATGCAGTCATAGGCAGCAATCCTACTTGAGTTGTTAGTTCTTTGAAGCTATGCCATATAGCACAATATCTATCAACTCAGCCGCTGTTTTTTCTACATTTAATTGGTGCTTTTCCAGCAATTTCACACCGCCAACTGTTGACAATACCCCAATTAAAGCCTGAGCAGCCAATCGTGCGCTTATAGGGCGTATTGCTCCGGAATCCACTCCTTCTTGGATTACTGCTGCTACTGTTTCTTCTGCTTCTCGGCAAATACCCAATAGTTTTTCTCGATGCGGTAACAAAATCGCCGGGTTAGACATAACCAGCGAAGCCATATTACGATGCTCAGTCACAAATCCAAGATGCATAACAGCAATACGATGAAGCTTTTCTTCTATCGGCCCGGGCTTCTTAGTTTCTTTGGTAATAGCTGCAAGGTAATCCCGCACTCCTGTCTCTACCGCTTGTTCAAATATAGCCTGCTTAGAGGGGAAGTATTCATACACCGTCCCCTTGCCAACACCCGCCTCTTGGGCAATATCCTCAACTCGTGTCTGACCAAAGCCACACCGGGTAAAGATCCGCTGCGCCGCTGTCAAAATCGCTTGCATTTTATCTGTTGGAGCAGAAGGTTCTCGGTTCTGGGGGGCAACACTGTTTTTTACTCTTGTTTTCTTCACTTAATCGTATCCACCCCTTGTTGGTTAAGCCAAAGCATTGCCCAGATTATCCTTGGGATCCCTGGCTGCTTAACAACACTAGCCCATCTTGGGCAGCCTTCAGGCTAGCAGCAGCTAAAGCATAGTTTTTCCTTACGTCGGTGAGATTGCTTTGGGCCTGAGTTAATTTTTGCCTTGCTTGTAAGACTTCAATTCGGGTCCCCAGTCCTGTTTTAAGCTTAAGTTCCGCTATCCGCAGATTCTCCTCAGCTTCTCTAATAGCCTGTTCAGCCGCTGGTAGCTGTTCCTTAGCGGCTAGGAACATGTTATAGCTGGAACGCACACTGTTTTCCACACTGCGCTCAGCGTCACTAAGCTTAGTTTTACCCTCGTCTTTCTCTATTTCGGCTTTTTGGTATTTATAAGTGATACTGGGATACCACCGACCGGTAAGATTAAATTTGCGTTCCGAAACCTCGGCCTGAAGTTTGGCCGACTTTACGTTGATATTGTTCTCCAGTGCCGTTTCTAAGAGGTTATCAAAATCAAATTCTTCGTCTTCAATAGCAGGTGTAGCCAACTTGACCTTAGTGTCAAAGTCTAGGCCAACTTCTTTCAGTAGGTCTGTTTTCTTGGCCTCATATATAGCCGCCGCCCCTTCACGCGCTGCCATAGCATCAGCTAAAGTCTTCTGGGCTGTAATCCTCTGACTCTCGGTAGCCAAGCCTACCTTTACCTGCACATCGGTAATACGAGCGTATTCAGCTGCCGCCTTCGATGCTGCCTCAGCCAGGGCAATGTCCTTTTCGGCTTTAAATACATCATGATACGCCTGTGTAACCTTAAGGCGCACACCGGTTTTGGCCAAATCGTATCCTTGCTTGGCCAGTTTATGTTGCTCCTCTGTCGCCCATAACCCCATTTCCTTGAACAGTTTAACGTCAAAGGAGGCCAGCATTCTTTCTCCCTCATAGAGGGCCTGCCGAATGGTATCGTGATATTCTGGTGGATACAATCCAATTGTTTTCTTAGTAAGATCGATCTCATCTTCCGCTTCTTTTAGCTTTTTGTCCTGAGACTTGGCCTCTTTCAAGCCAATACCTGCCTGGCCCAGCGACGTCTCAGCCAGTTTAATGCTCTCGTTTCTTTCCTCTGCCAGTTGTAAACACTCTTCTAAAGTCAGCTCCCGTACCTCATCTTCGGCCGGTACAGCTGCCCACACAGGACAGCTGCTACCTACCAATAATAAAGTCAACAGTAATGCAACTAACTTACGCACCGGCATTCATCCCCTTTGCTGTCTTCTTTTTACGGAAAAATCCAGACACCATTTCACTTATATCCTCTAGCCAAGTATACACCAACGGAATCACTATCAAAATAAGAGTTGCTGACACAACTAAACCACCAATAACAGTAATCGCCAAGGGCCTTTGTAAACTGGCACCTTCCCCTGTAGCTATAGCCAGCGGTAACAAGCCCAACACAGTAGTAAGGGTAGTTTCCATAATCGGACGAAGCCTCGTGGGACATGCTCGCATAATAGCTTCCCGCAACTCGTAGCCTTGGCCTCTTAAAACATTAGTGTAGTCCACCAACACAATAGCATTATTTACCACTGTACCTACCAACACAATAGCTCCCATGAAAGCAGGAACCGAAATCGCAGTACGAGTGATCAACAGAGTCGGCACCACCCCAATGATAGCCAGCGGCAACGAAAACATAATAGCAAACGGATGCAAGAGCGACTCGAATTGGGCCGCCATAATCATATAAACCAGGATCACAGCTAGGATCATTACTCCTGCCAAGCCCTCAAAAGCATCAGCCATTAGTTTAGCCTGCCCACCGGTACTTACGGTGTACCCTTCCGGTAACTTCATCTGCTTGACTTTCTCTAAGATTTCGTCGTGCACCGTACCCATAGGGCGCCCCATAGTATCGGCAGTAACTGCACCGGAGCGCTGTTGGTTATCCCGTTCCACCTGTTGTGGTCCTTCAGTAATAACAACGTCAGCAATATCGCCCAAAGTCATCTGCAACCCAGTGGTAGGAGAAGTAAGAATTAACCCTTTTAAATTGGTAATGTCTTTCCTCTGATTCTCTGTCAATTGTACCACCATATCCACTTCATCGCCAGCCACTCTATATTTACTCGCTTCTACCCCGTTTACAGCTGTCCGCACCACCTGACCTACCGATCCCGCAGTAAAGCCCAACGGTGCTGCCTTGGTTCGATCGAGAATAACCTGTACCTCCGGACGTCCTTCAGCAAAGCTGGTATCCACTTCCCGCGTACCAGGCACTGTTCGGGCCAAATCGGCCAACTGGTCCGTAAGAATACGCAAAGTATCCATATCATCGCCACGGATATTGATATTAATCGGCCTTGCAATATCCGTACCACCTGACATACCAACCAAGCTAACCGCCTCTACACCAATATCGGCACCGGCAATAAGCTTCGTCTGAGCCCGAATAGCATCGGCCACCTGTTGGTCACTTAATTTGCGCTGCTTTCGATCCACCAGAGAAATGTCCAGACTTCCCTGTTCCGAGTTAGCAGGCATACCGGGAAGAGAAATAAGCCCTACCGTTCCCGCCGTACTAAAGACTGTATCCACCTCTGGAAGCTCCCTGGCAATGCCCTCAATCTGCTCACAGATAGCTTTTGTTTCCTCAATGGTAGACCCTGACGGCAGTTCTACCGACACACTGATCCGGCCCACGTCTGCAATGGGGAAAAACTCAGTTCCCACTACCGGTAACAACACCATACAAATAACCAAAGCCACTAACACAGCCGCAAACACTTTACGCCTATTATCCAGACTCCAGGACAATATCTGGCGGTACTTGTCTGTAAGCCAGTCGATGCGCTTGGACACACGTCCCAAAATGCGTTTTACAAATTGCTGGAATTTGTTCTTTTCGTTGGCCTGCTCCCGTAGCCGGTCTTCCTTTAGGTTCACCATCCGAGCACTCATCATAGGAATAAGTGTTACAGCAGCAACCATAGATACCAATAACGAATACGTCACCGTCAAAGACAAGTCATTAAATATCTGCGATACTAGCCCTTCCACAAATACAATCGGTAAAAATACAGCCACCGTGGTTAAAGTAGACCCAAGAACAGAGTTCGTCACTTCTGTAGTTCCACGCTCAGCCGCCAAAAACGGCTTTTCGTCTTCCTCGTCCTGGCGCCGATAAATATTGTCCAGCACCACAATAGAGTTACTTACCAGCATCCCAACACCAAGCGCCAGCCCACCCAAAGACATCATGTTAAAAGTAAGCCCTTTAAAGTACATCAGCACAAAGGTGGCAATAATAGCAATAGGAATTGTCAAAGCAATAATTAAGGTGCTACGGAAATTCTGCAGGAACAAATAGAGCACAATAACAGCCAGCAGGCCACCCTGCCAGATACTGTTAAACAGGTTCTTAATAGAGGCCTCAATAAACTCCGACTGGTCAAAAGCATAGTTATACTTAAAACCAGGCATTTCCTCGGATATTTTTGCCATTTCTTCTTTTACCGCCCGGGCTACTTGCACAGTATTGGCCTCGCTCTCTTTGCGAATACCAATACCAATAGCAGGAACACCGTCTAAAATAGAATACTGTTCACTTTGATCCTGCACCTGTTCCACCGTAGCCACATCACATAAACGAATCGGAACTCCACGAGGAGTAAGCATGGTGAGCTGTCTGATCTCCTCCACACTGTTAAACTCACCGGTAATACGAACAATGTACTTCTGATGGTTTTCCACCACATCGCCGGCAGGAATATTTAGGTTCTCCGCCTTTAACACCTGCACCAACTGCAAAATCGACAATCCATAACCACTAAGCCGTTCCTGATCCACAAGAACCCGCACTTCGTTAACCGGCCCACCCTCTACCGATACAAAAGCCACCCCGTCAATTCGTTCCAAGCGGTCCTTAATCTTATCCTCAATAACACGGTTTAAAGTAGGCAGATCCGTGTCCTCTGCCGAAGCTGCCATCATCATAATGGGCATAGAAGAAGGATCCATCTTCATAATCAACGGCCTATCTACACCATCCGGTAATTCTGCTTCCACCATATCAATTTCCTGCCGCACATCCAGCTGCACCGAATCCAGATCTGTGCCCCAGTTAAACTCCAGAACAACAATAGACGCATTAGCAGTACTTATAGAGCGAATCCGACTCAAATTGCTGGCCGTGGCCAAATGCTCTTCCAGGGGCTTGGTCACGGCATTTTCCACTTCTTCCGGCCCAGCACCAACATAAGTTGTAAAAGCCACTAATATAGGTAAATCCATCTCAGGTAACAAATCCACCGGCACCTTCGTAAGGGAAACCACACCCAACACGATAATAAGAAGCACAGCCATGGTAACTGCAACAGGGCGCTTAATACAAAACTTGATTAAGTCCATTAATTGTCACCTCCGGTCACCACTGTAACCGGGGTACCATCGCTTAAATAGTGCTGCCCCTTCACAACCACCACATCGCCTTCGTTTAGCCCCGATTTTACTTCTGTAAAATCCTCGCCAATCATGCCAACACTAACCTCGCGCACCGATGCTACATCGTCGCAAATAACATAGGCCAGATAATGGCTGCCGCGCTGCAAAATAGCCCGGCTCGGTACCACCACCACATTATCCGCAGCAACAGATTTTAGCTCCACCTCTGCAAACATGCCCGGCTTAATATCCCTGTCCTCATTCGCTATCCTAATCTCACCTTTAAAAGTCTGAGTACGCAAATCCGCTGCCGGAGCCAAAGATGTAAGCTCGCCTTTTACCTCACGGTTATTCAGGCTTTTGATTTTAGCTGTAACTTCCTGGCCTTCTTTAACATGTGAAATATCTCGTTCACTAATATCTATGTTTATTTTTACCTCGTCCATATCCACTATCATGGCAACTAACGTGCCGCTGC
>DUNI01000174.1 GCA_012839445.1 Bacillota bacterium | reverse complement strand
TCTTGCTTTTTTGAGGAGGACTGGTAGGACGAATAACCTTTGGAGAAAACGGGAATAATACGAAGTGGCTCTTTTTGTCTTTAAGCGAGGCGAGGTTGTGCCTATGTAGCCGCCTTGCTTTTCAGTGTTTCGATTAACAGTATCTTGTAGAATCATCAATTAGCAAGCCGAGGGGTGAAGTCAACTTGCTACATCCTGGTCGGGGTCATGCCAATCAGCGGTACAGTTTTGCCAAGTTAGTGGACGTGCTTGACCTTCCAAATCTAATCGAAATCCAGCGTAGTTCCTATCAGTGGTTTTTAGAGAAGGGATTAAGAGAGACATTTGACGAAATCTCGCCTATCCAAGACTTTACCGGCAATCTTATTTTGGAATTTGTTACTTATAGTTTAGGTGAACCCAAGTATTCTGTAGAAGAGTGTAAAGAACGTGACGTTACCTATGCCGCTCCGCTTAAGGCCAAGGTCCGTTTACACAACAAGGAAACAGGAGAGGTTAAGGAGCAAGAAGTCTTCATGGGGGATTTCCCCTTGATGACTGACAAAGGGACTTTTATTATCAACGGTGCTGAACGGGTAGTTGTAAGTCAGTTGGTGCGTTCTCCCGGGGTTTATTTTTCCAAGAACGATGGTCCGGGCAGAGTGCTTTTCAGTACCACCATTATGCCCAATCGAGGTGCGTGGTTAGAGTTTGAGCTCGACAACAACGACGTAATCAGCGTGCGCGTAGATCGTACCCGGAAGATTCCTGTGACTGCGCTTGTTCGCGCTTTGGGCTATGGTTCTGACGGCCGCATTCTGGAAGTATTCGATGATGACAGCTGTATTCGGGCTACTTTGGAGCGCGACAACACGAAAACAGAAGACGAAGGTCTAGTGGAAGTGTATAAGCGGTTGCGACCGGGTGAGCCGCCCACAGTAGACAGCGCCCGTGGACTGTTGGAAAATATGTTTTTTGAACCCAAACGTTACGATTTGGCATCGGTAGGACGTTATAAATTAAATAAGAAACTAAAGCTTGATATACCCGAGGATATGCATGTCTTAACCAGAGAAGATATCGTTGCTACCATAAGATATTTAGTCGGCCTCAAAGACGGGAAGGGCCGAGTGGATGATATCGACCATCTGGGTAACAGAAGGCTGCGTTCCGTGGGTGAGCTGTTACAAAATCAGTTCCGCATTGGACTGTCGCGTATGGAGCGGGTGGTGCGGGAACGGATGACCATTCAAGATGTGGATATCATTACACCGCAGGCGCTTATTAATATTCGCCCAGTGGTGGCATCTATCAAGGAATTTTTCGGCAGCTCGCAGTTATCGCAGTTCATGGATCAAACAAACCCTCTGGCAGAACTTACCCACAAACGACGCCTGTCAGCTCTGGGTCCCGGAGGCCTTTCGCGAGAGCGGGCGGGTTTTGAAGTGCGCGATGTTCACTATTCTCACTATGGCCGCATGTGCCCCATTGAGACACCAGAGGGACCTAACATTGGTTTGATCAGCTCCTTATCCACCTACGCACGTGTAAATAAGTACGGATTTATCGAGACACCGTACAGAAAGGTAGATAAAGAGCAGGGCTTGGTGACCAAGGAAATTGTCTATATGACTGCGGATGAAGAGGACGAGTATGTGATTGCCCAGGCTAATGAACCGCTGACTGAGGAAGGCCGGTTTGTTAACAGCAAAGTTACTGTTCGCTTTGGCGACCGGATAGTAGAAGTTTCTAATGATCAGGTGGATTTCATGGACGTATCGCCGAAGCAGCTGGTTTCAATAGCTACAGCTCTAATTCCTTTTTTGGAACATGACGATGCCAACAGGGCTCTTATGGGCTCCAACATGCAGCGTCAGGCTGTTCCGCTTCTGGTGCCGGAGGCACCGCTGGTGGGAACCGGTATAGAACGGAAGGCTGCTTATGACTCAGGCGTACTTTTGATGGCACGTCGTCCCGGCGTTGTGGTACATGTTAGTGCTGATGTTATTATTGTGCGTGCCGACGACGGTACTTTAGACCGGTATCATCTGGAGAAATTCGTACGTTCCAATCAGGGTACGTGTATCAACCAACGCCCCATTGTCTTTAAGGGCGAGCGGGTAGAAGCCGGAACCGTGTTAGCTGACGGTCCTTCTACCGAGCAAGGAGAATTAGCCCTGGGCCGGAACGTGCTGGTGGCCTTTATGCCTTGGGAAGGCTATAACTACGAAGACGCCATTTTAATTTCTGAGTGCTTGGTCAAGGACGATGTGTTTACTTCTATTCATATTGAGGAGTATGAATGTGATGCTCGTGATACCAAGCTTGGCCCCGAAGAGATTACTCGCGATATTCCTAATGTAGGCGATGATGCTTTAAAAGACTTGGATGATCGCGGAATAATCCGTATCGGTGCTGAAGTTCGACCGGGTGATATCTTAGTGGGTAAAGTCACCCCTAAAGGAGAAACAGAACTTACGGCAGAAGAGCGGCTTCTTAGGGCCATCTTCGGTGAAAAGGCTCGTGAGGTTAGGGATACGTCCTTACGGGTACCGCATGGTGAAGCAGGTATAGTTGTCGATGTGAAGGTATTTTCTCGTGAGAGTGGCGATGAGATTGCCCCCGGTGTAAATCAACTGGTGCGCGTTTATGTGGCACAAAAACGCAAGATTTCCGAAGGGGACAAAATGGCCGGGCGTCATGGGAACAAAGGTGTAATTGCTCGTATTTTGCCGGAAGAAGACATGCCTTACTTACCTGATGGCACACCGGTGGATATAGTACTCAATCCCCTTGGCGTTCCTTCCCGGTTGAACATCGGACAGGTGTTAGAAACCCACTTAGGCTGGGCAGCTGATGCCCTAGGTCTTAAAGTGGCAACGCCGGTGTTCGACGGGGCCAGTGAGAACGAGATCAAAGAAATGCTCTCCCGGGCTAAATTGCCCGACAGCGGGAAAATCCAATTGCGCGACGGTCGTACCGGTTTACCTTTTGATAACGACATTACTGTGGGATATATTTATATGTTGAAGCTGGCTCACTTGGTGGACGATAAGATTCACGCTCGTTCTACTGGGCCATACTCATTGGTAACACAGCAGCCGCTGGGCGGTAAGGCTCAGTTCGGTGGTCAGCGTTTCGGTGAGATGGAAGTATGGGCTTTAGAAGCTTATGGTTCGGCGTACACCCTGCAGGAGCTTCTGACAGTGAAATCCGATGATGTAGTGGGCCGGGTAAAAACTTACGAAGCTATTGTCAAAGGTGAAAATGTGCCTGAGCCAGGAGTGCCTGAGTCCTTCAAGGTGCTCATCAAAGAGCTTCAGAGCTTATGTCTTGACGTTAAGGTGCTAAATGAAAACGAGGAAGAAATAGATATTCGAGACGAGGAAGATGACGTAGCCGCTACAGCTAAGGAGTTAGAATTAGATATTGCCGGTGAGTCTGAAAACCCGCGCGGTCAAAAAAAGAAAGCAGCCCAAGGGGATGAGGAATAAGGCGATGACGGTAAGATGGAATAGAGAACATTTGGTTCCGATTGCGATGAAAAAGAACCCTTGAGGGGTAGTCTTTTAGGTGAAAACGAGGACGAATTAAGAAGGGAGCGAGGCCCTTTGCTAGATGCCAACAAGTTTGACCGCATCCGGATTGCTTTAGCTTCCCCGGACCAGATTCGTGCTTGGTCCAGTGGGGAGGTTAAGAAGCCTGAAACCATAAACTATCGAACCCTGAAGCCGGAGCGGGAGGGCCTGTTTTGTGAACGCATTTTCGGTCCCAGTAAGGACTGGGAATGTCACTGCGGGAAGTATAAACGAATTCGCTACAAGGGTATTGTTTGTGACCGCTGCGGCGTTGAGGTAACTCGGGCCAAAGTTCGCCGGGAACGCATGGGCCATATTGAATTGGCGGCTCCTGTTTCCCATATCTGGTATTTCAAAGGTATTCCCAGCCGGATGGGTCTCATACTGGATATGTCACCACGGGCGCTGGAAAAAGTGCTGTACTTTGCTGCCTATGTAGTGACGGACCCAGGTGATACTCCACTGGTAAAGAAGCAAATTTTAAGTGAAGGCGAGTACCGGGAGTACCGTGACAAGTTCGGAGCCGGTTTTCAAGCCGGTATGGGTGCCGAAGCTATAAAGACACTGCTTCAAGAAATAGATCTGGATCAGTTGTCAGCTGACTTGAGGCAAGAAGTAAAAGATGTCAGTGGCCAAAGGAAGGTTCGCGCTATTCGGCGCCTGGAAGTAGTGGAGGCGTTTCGCAAAAGCGGTAACCGGCCTGAGTGGATTATCTTGGATGTTATTCCGGTGATCCCGCCTGAGCTGCGTCCTATGGTGCAGCTAGACGGCGGTCGCTTTGCCACCTCGGATCTAAACGACCTTTATCGGCGGGTTATTAACCGTAACAACCGACTAAAGCGTTTATTGGAGTTACAGGCACCGGATATTATCGTCCGGAACGAAAAGCGCATGTTACAAGAATCAGTAGATGCTTTGATTGACAACGGCCGGCGCGGACGTCCAGTGACCGGCCCTGGTAACCGAGCACTGAAGTCTCTGAGCGACCTACTAAAAGGGAAGCAGGGACGATTCCGCCAGAATCTATTAGGTAAGCGGGTGGACTACTCTGGACGATCTGTTATTGTAGTGGGCCCAAATCTAAAAATGCATCAGTGCGGCTTGCCTAAAGAAATGGCACTGGAACTGTTCAAACCGTTTGTGATGAAAGAACTGGTAGAAAAAGGTCATGCCAATAACATTAAAAGTGCTAAACGAATGGTGGAGCGGGTGCGGGAAGAAGTTTGGGATGTGCTGGAAGAAGTAATTGAAGAGCATCCGGTAATGCTAAACCGTGCACCTACGTTGCACCGGCTGGGCATCCAGGCGTTCGAACCGGTGTTGGTTGAGGGTCGGGCGATTCAAATTCACCCGCTGGTATGCTCGGCTTACAACGCAGACTTTGACGGTGACCAGATGGCAGTTCACCTGCCATTGTCGGCAGAGGCCCAATCTGAGGCCAGGGTGTTAATGCTGTCTTCTTATAATATCCTGTCTCCTGCTAACGGTAGACCTCTAGCTGTTCCTACCCAAGACATGGTCCTTGGTGTTTACTACTTAACTAGCCTTAGAGAGGATGCCCCTGGTGCCGGGCGTTATTTTAGCACTCCGGAAGAAGCCGAGATGGCTTATGATGCTAGGGAGCTATCGATTCAGGCTCCAATCAAGGTGCGTCTTGATGGGAAAACAGTGGAAACAACTTTGGGTCGCCTGATTTTCTATCAGGCCTTGCCCAGTGATATGCAGCATCACTTGAATAATGTTGTGGATAAGAAGACCTTGGGCAAACTAGTAAGTGAATGCTATCATCGTCATGGCATTGAAACAGCAGTGGAGATGCTGGATAAAGTAAAGGCGCTTGGCTTTCATTATGCTACTGTAGCCGGAATTACTATTTCAGTAGACGACATCATCGTACCTACGAAGAAGAAGGAAATTCTGGCGGAAGCTGATAAAATGGTGGGAGAGATCGAGGAGCAGTATCATGATGGCTTCGTAACCACTGACGAACGTTATCAGCAAGTTATCAAGATCTGGAACGAAGCTACCGATGAAGTGACATCTTCGGTAATCGAAAATCTAGATAAATTCAACCCGGTGTTCATGATGGCTACCTCCGGTGCCCGAGGCAATATTCAGCAGCTTAGACAGCTGGCAGGTATGCGTGGTCTCATGGCTGATCCATCAGGGCGTATCATAGACCTACCTATTCGCTCTAATTTCCATGAAGGCCTGACTGTGTTGGAATACTTTATTTCCACTCACGGTGCCAGAAAAGGCTTGGCTGATACAGCCCTAAGAACGGCCGACTCCGGGTACTTAACCAGACGGCTGGTGGATGTGTCCCAGGATGTTATTGTTAGGGAAGAAGATTGTGGTACCGAGGAAGGATTTTATGCCACCGCTATGCGTGATGGCAATGAAGAGCTCCAATCCCTGAGCGATCGCATTGTAGGGCGTATAGCTGCCGAGGATGTGATCCATCCGGATACTGGAGAAGTAATAGTTGCTATCGGTGAGGAGATCAACGAAGCCATAGCTGAAAGGATTACCAAAGCAGGGATTGAAGGAGTTAAGGTGCGTACAGTTCTTCAATGTCAGACCAAGACTGGTGTTTGTGCCAAGTGCTACGGTCGTAGTTTGGCTACTGGGCGCCAGGTAGATGTGGGTGAAGCAGTGGGCATTGTGGCTGCACAGTCTATCGGTGAGCCAGGTACCCAGCTTACCATGCGTACTTTCCACACCGGTGGCGTAGCCGGTGAAGACATTACTCAAGGGTTGCCCCGTGTGGAAGAGCTATTTGAAGCCAGAAAGCCCAAAGGCGGTGCCGTTATCACCGATATGGACGGCAAGGTTCATATCACAGAAAACCGTGGACGCACCGAAATCCAGGTAGTGGATCCGGAAACGGCCGAAGCTCACTCTTTCAATATTCCCCAAGGTGCCAGGCTGCACGTGAAGGAAGGCGATCATGTCTTGGCCGGGGATCCGCTTACCGAAGGATCCATCAATCCACATGAGTTGCTGCGCATTAAAGGCATCGAAGCTGTTCAAGCCTATTTGTTGCAGGAAGTTCAGCGAGTGTACCGATTCCAAGGGGTAGAAATCAATGACAAGCATATTGAGATTATTGTTCGACAGATGCTCAAGAAGGTAAAAATCGAAGATCCTGGCGATACCGAACTGCTGTTGGGCTCCTTAGTGGATGTAAGCGAGTTTGAAGAAGAAAACAAGAAAGTATTGGAAGCTAACGGAGAGCCGGCTACGGCACGACCGACACTTCTGGGTATTACCAAAGCTTCTTTGGCGACAGAGTCATTCTTGTCGGCGGCTTCTTTCCAAGAAACAACTCGTGTACTCACCGATGCTGCCATTAAGGGCAAGACGGATCAACTTTTGGGGCTCAAAGAAAATGTGATCATTGGCAAGCTTATACCGGCAGGTACTGGCATGCCTCGTTATGGCAGGGTGAACATAGAGGCAGCAAATGTACCGGTAGCTGACAGTGATCAGCCTAAATCCCAAGCTAGCAATTAACTCTTCTTGACAGCTCCATGCTGCAATGGTAAAATATCCGAGTGTGACCGGACCGTTTGCGCTCGAAGATAAGCAGACGGCCTAGCAAGTAGGGTAAAGTGGTTTGGGGCCAGGTCCGCCTTAATAAATTAGGCGCTGGACCTGGTCCCATTTCGCTGAAAAGAATGGGGGATGCGAATGATGCTGGATGAACTCCGGACGGCCCGAAAAAAGACCGTCGGCACCAAGCAGACGCTAAAAGCGGTGCAAAAGGGCATTGCCCGCCGGGTTTACGTTGCTAAAGATGCCGAGCCCCATGTGGTAAACCCAGTACTCACATTGTGCCAAGAGAGCGACATCCCTTGTGACTATGCCGACAGCATGAAGGCTTTAGGTAGGGCCTGCGGTATTCAGGTTGGGGCAGCTGCGGCATCAATTATTGAATAAGAGGGGAAGGAGGTGGGAAGATGCCGACAATTAATCAGCTGATCCGTCAGGGACGGGATAAGATCAAGGAAAAGTCCTCCGCACCCGCTCTGCAAGGGTCGCCACAAAGGCGAGGGGTTTGCACTCGTGTATACACTACAACCCCGAAGAAGCCCAACTCTGCACTTAGAAAGGTGGCGCGTGTGCGCCTAACTAACGGACTTGAAGTGACTTCCTATATCCCTGGTATTGGCCATAATTTGCAAGAGCACGCAGTGGTTTTGGTGCGTGGCGGTAGGATCAAAGACATACCTGGTGTAAGATACCACATTGTCCGGGGAACACTAGATGCTGCCGGAGTTCAGGATCGGCGCCAGAGTCGGTCCAAATACGGCGTTAAGCGGCCGAAGGATTAAAGTATAAGGAGGGAAGGGGATGCCAAGACGAGGGCATATACCGCGGCGTGAAATCGCCCCCGACCCTGTTCACGGGAGCGATATGGTTACCCGCTTGATCAACAAGTTATTGATCAACGGGCAGCGCAGCGTTGCCGAACGTATTTGTTACGAAGCTTTAGAAACTGTAGGTAAAAAGACTAAGCAGGACCCACTGCAAATCTTTGATCAAGCTGTTAAGAATGCAACGCCTTTGGTAGAGGTGCGCGCCCGTAGAGTGGGTGGTGCCAACTACCAAGTGCCGATAGAGGTACGTCCTGAGAGACGATCATCGTTGGCTATCAGATGGCTTGTTCGGTATTCCCGCGCTCGTGGCGAACGCACCATGGCAGAGCGGTTGGCGGCAGAAATAATGGATGCAGCCAACGGTGCTGGTGGAGCAGTCAGGAGACGCGAGGAGATGCACAGAATGGCAGAGGCCAATAAGGCATTTGCCCATTACCGCTGGTAAAAGAAGTAATATTGATAATTGACGTTACGGAAAGGGGTGAAAGCTGTGCCAAGGCAATTTGAACTACAAAACACACGCAACATCGGCGTCATGGCTCATATTGATGCTGGTAAGACTACCACTACCGAGCGCATCCTCTTTTATACGGGTAAAGTTCATAAAATGGGAGAAACGCACGATGGTGCTGCCACTATGGATTGGATGGTCCAAGAGCAGGAACGAGGTATAACCATTACATCGGCTGCTACTACCTGTGTCTGGCGGGATCATTGTATTAACATTATTGACACGCCCGGCCACGTTGATTTCACCATGGAGGTGGAACGCTCGCTACGTGTACTAGATGGAGCAGTTGCCGTGTTCTGTGCCAAGGGCGGTGTAGAACCCCAGTCCGAGACTGTATGGCATCAAGCTGATAGATACAAAGTACCACGTATTGCGTATGTCAATAAAATGGACATTATTGGGGCTGACTTTTTTGGTACCGTAGATATGATTCGTACACGGCTAGGTGCTAATCCAGTCCCAGTAGAGATTCCTATTGGCAAAGAGAGTGATTTTCAAGGCACAGTTGATCTTATCTCCATGCGTGGTAGCATTTATGTTGATGACCTAGGTACCCAGAGTGCGGAAGAAGACATTCCGGTCGAACTCAAGGAAGTAGCCGAAAAATGGCGCGATAAGATGCTAGAGGCACTGGCTGAAGTGGACGATTCAATCATGGTAAAGTATCTGGAAGGCAAGGAGATTACATCTCAAGAGATTAAGTCTGCCTTGCGCAAAGGAACTTTAAGTGGGGATATTGTTCCGGTGCTTTGTGGCTCATCTTATCGGAACAAAGGTGTGCAGCCCATACTTGACGCCATAGTGGATTACTTGCCTGCGCCTACAGACATAGCAGACATTCGTGGTACCAATCCTCAAACAGAAGAGGAAGAAGACCGGCCTACTAGCGATGACGCGCCTTTTAGTGCGTTAGCTTTTAAAGTTATGACTGACCCGTTTGTAGGCAAATTAGTTTTTGTTCGAATATATTCCGGCGTGCTTAAATCAGGGTCTTATGTGTATAATGCCAGCCGGGGCAAGAAAGAACGCATCGGTCGTATTATCAGGATGCATGCTAATCACCGATCGGAAGTTGACGAAGCCTTTACTGGCGATATCGTGGCAGTAGTTGGTTTGCGTGGCACCGGCACGGGAGATACGCTGTGCGATGAAACAGAACCGATTGTGCTGGAATCGATGCAGTTTCCGGAACCGGTTATTTCTGTGGCTATCGAGCCTAAGACAAAGGCCGATCAGGATAAACTCGGGGCGGCCCTTGGCAAGTTGGCCGAAGAGGATCCTACTTTCCGCATTAATACCGAACCTGAAACTGGCCAAACACTGATTTCCGGTATGGGTGAGTTACATCTGGAGATTATCGTGGATCGATTGCTCCGCGAATTCAAGGTTGCGGCTAATGTAGGGACCCGGCAGGTGGCATACAAAGAAAGTATTAGTAAGATGGCTCAGGCTCGAGGACGGTTTATCCGGCAGACTGGAGGCCGCGGTCAATATGGTGACGTCTGGCTGGAGGTCTCACCACGTGAGCGGGGCGAAGGTTTCTCCTTCGAGAGCAAAATCGTGGGCGGGGTAGTGCCTAAGGATTACATTCCCGCAGTTGAGGCCGGTGTGCGCGAGGCGGCCGAGAACGGTATCTTAGCCGGTTATCCGCTGGTTGATGTGGGAGTAGTCTTGTATGACGGCTCTTATCACGAAGTGGACTCATCGGAAATGGCCTTTAAGATTGCCGGTTCCATGGGCTTCAAGAATGCTGTTTCTCAAGCTGGACCGGTGTTGCTCGAACCCATGATGAAGGTAGAAGTATTAGTACCGGAAGAATACATGGGTGATGTGATCGGCGATTTGAACAGTCGTCGCGGCCAAATTGAAGGAATGGATCAACGAAGTGGAGTACAGGTAATTGACGCAGTGGTCCCGCTGGCTGAAATGTTTGGCTATGCCACTGATTTGCGCTCACGTACACAGGGACGTGGCAATTACTCCATGCAGTTTCTTAATTATGCTCAGGTGCCCAAAAACCTGGCGGAAAAAATTATTGCTAGTACCCAAGGTTAAACTGGGTAAGTGAACTTTAGTGAGGAGGAAAAAACATGGCTAAGCAAAAGTATGAACGCACCAAGCCCCACATTAATATCGGTACCATCGGGCACGTGGACCATGGTAAGACTACACTGACTGCTGCTATAACCAAGTTGTTGTCAGATGCTGGGTTGTCTAGCTTTATTCCCTATGACCAGATTGACAAAGCTCCAGAAGAGCGAGCCCGTGGTATCACCATTGCCACATCGCACGTAGAATACGAAACCGCAGAGCGGCACTATGCCCACGTGGACTGCCCCGGTCACGCCGACTATGTGAAAAACATGATTACCGGTGCTGCCCAGATGGACGGAGCCATCCTAGTGGTTTCCGCTGCCGATGGTCCCATGCCTCAAACCAGAGAGCACATTCTTTTGGCTCGGCAGGTTGGTGTACCTTACATCGTAGTTTTTCTAAACAAATCTGACCAGGTAGACGATCCCGAACTCATGGAACTGGTAGACATGGAAGTAAGAGAACTACTATCTGAGTATGAGTTCCCCGGTGACGAGATTCCTATCGTAGCAGGTTCAGCTCTAAAGGCCTTAGAGTGCGGCTGTGGCGAGAAAGATTGCGAGTGGTGCGGACCTATTTGGAAACTCATGGATGAAGTAGACCGCTACATTCCTACCCCTGATCGCGATACCGACAAGCCCTTCCTGATGCCTATTGAGGACGTCTTTACCATTACCGGTCGCGGAACTGTTGTTACCGGCCGGATAGAGCGTGGCAAAGTAAGAGTGGGCGACGAGATAGAAATTGTAGGTCTGACGGACGAAACCAGAAAGACCGTTGTCACTGGCGTTGAGATGTTCAGAAAGACATTGGACGAAGGTGTAGCCGGCGACAACGTTGGTGTACTGCTTCGGGGTATTAACCGTGAAGACGTAGAGCGCGGGCAGGTGTTAGCTAAACCAAACAGCATCCATCCGTACACCAAGTTCAAAGGCCAGGTTTATGTTCTGACCAAAGAAGAAGGTGGGCGCCATACCCCGTTCTTTAACGGTTACCGGCCCCAGATGTATCTTAGAACCACTGACGTTACCGGTACCATCAATTTACCTGAGGGTGTAGAGATGGTTATGCCTGGGGACAACATCGTTATGGATGTGGAGCTTATCACCCCGATTGCCATTGAGCAGGGGCTGCGCTTTGCTATCCGTGAGGGTGGTCGTACTGTAGGCGCCGGTGTAGTGGCCGAGGTATTAGGCTAATTAAGGGGAGAAGGCCTCTCCCCCC
>DUNI01000173.1 GCA_012839445.1 Bacillota bacterium | reverse complement strand
GTCTGAGCTTCATCAAGCTGGGATGATATTCGGCCTGTTTTTGGTGTGTATATATCAGCGTAGTGAGAATTTAACAGCTCCACTAGGCGGTCATCACGCCGGGTAAATAAAGTGGCCCCAGCCGCCTGCCGAAAATGATCCTCCACATGACGAGATACGCTAGGAGATGTAAAGCGGTCTTTGTCCTGAGGCATCCACAGTAAATGAGCTAAGCCCCAGTCTGATCCTTTTGCCAATCCCCGCCCGGGAAACCGAGCCAACATAAAATCGCGGACCCTTTCATCGGCTTTCTTTCCTTCCGCCAGACGCAAGTACCCATCAGCCGCCTGTTCCGACAAAATGCTCTTGGCCTGATCCAAAAAAGCCTTTTCCAGTAGGTATCGTTTTCCGTTGGCCGTAAACTCTACATTTATGGCCGGACTAAGATCTGTACCCCAGGGGCGATAAGCCATAATATCCTCACCGCCTACATCATGGCGATTACAAAAAGCTAAAATAAGGCCCCGGATAAGAGTAGACTTTCCCGCCTCATTGGGGCCAAATATTATATTAATGTGTTTATCAAAATCCTTTAGTGTGATCGGATTACGAAAACAGCGCAGGCCCGCTACTGCCAGAGAATTAAGCTGCATAATCTATACCTCCTCCGCCAAAGCAGCCAGCACCCGAAGCGCTTCCTCGACATCCTCAGGAAGAAAACCTTTTTCTATGATATTCCTTAGTGTCTCTTCGCTTGGCCCTGTGCCTCTGATTAGCTCAGCCGGCAAATCCGGTAGGGGCTTACCTAGCACTTCCGCCGTTACTTTGAGATCTCCTAATATAGACTGAAGAAAAAGCTGGCTTCGGGCCATATTGAGAAGCCCGGCTGTAACCGGTTGGGTCAAAAGCCGACCGGCGTCAACATCCAAGTAAAGCAGTCGCGCTCGTAACCACTGAATAAGTTCTGTTAGTCTGGCGCTGTAATCTGACGACAAATGTCCGTAGAGAGCCAAACGAACCAGTACTGTTTGTGGTTGGTCCAACTCCTCTACCTGTTGTTTGAGCCAGCGCTCGGACTCTTCGATACCGGAACTTAAATCTTGCTCCCACATCAACCAGGTTAAGCTATTGGTACGAACTTGTTCCACCTTCGGTTTTTGACCCGGCCCCTCAATAGTAACCAATAAGGCATTGCCGCTGTTGGATTCATCAAAGCCAGTCGGCTCCGGCGTCCCAGAGTAAAAAGTACGCTCCCCATAAGCAAACAAGGAATGCCAGTGTCCTAAGGCTAAGTAATCTAACCCCTGCTTCTCAGCTGTATCAAGCGGTATCGGGAAATCATCCGGCTGATAGCGACCTTCTATCATAAGAGAGCCGTGAGCAACACCGATCTTAATAGCATCCGGAGAAACAGCCGGCCACTTAGCAGTGGGATTCGAGCTAGATTTTTTGGTATAAGTAGGTGCCGGCAAAATAATTACCCCTGGTAACGGTTCGATAGGATCAAAAGTTGTTAGTATGTGAACATTAGCCGGCAAACTGTTAGTCAAAGTAGGCCGCAAATAGATGGAATCGGGCGTAAGCGGATCATGGTTACCCGGCAAGATATAAATGGGCAGCGGACATTGCTCTAAAATGCTGAGCAGTTTTTGCACTATCTGGTTATCGATTTGGTTATCCTCAAAAATATCCCCGGCAACAATAACGAAATCTGCCTGCTGCTCTGCCGCTAGTTGAAGCATATGCCTAACTGTCTGTAATCGCACAGCACGTACTTTATCCCCTACCTGAGCCACGTGTCGGGCCTTCATACCGATTTGCCAATCGGCTGTATGCAAAAAACGTATCAGGGCTGCTCACTCCTTCCTAAGCAGAACTAAATAGCCTCTAATTGTCCTTAAAGTAGTATTCGTGCCCACGAAAGGTAATCCTTTTCTTCACTCATCACCAAAGCTTAGCTTCAACTCTTAAGATGACTTAAACATATACTAAACCAGTGGTTACTGTGTTTCGGGCTGGGACAGAGCCCAGCCCTTACCCGAAAGGCCTGGTTCCAAATGTCTGAACTCTGTCATGCATTGCCAGGCCCAATCCTCAAAGCAAAGCTTAGCCCTCATTCAAAAGAGCGAGGCGAACGAGGGAAAACCGCCGATGCATGTTTGAGCCCCGAAGGGGCGAGTTCAGAGGCG
>DUNI01000172.1 GCA_012839445.1 Bacillota bacterium | reverse complement strand
TGCCTTGGTTAGCTAAAGTCTCTAGGCTGTCAGCGGCTTTAGTCAAGTTTATCGTTTCTAAAGCAGCGTTATCTGTTTGCTGATTAATCTTAAATGCCATCTCAACAGCATTTTGAGTAGTAA
Source organism: Bacillota bacterium (assembly GCA_012839445.1). GTDB lineage: Bacteria > Bacillota > DTU030 > DUMP01 > DUMP01 > DUNI01. Next base: position 3,767 of record DUNI01000172.1, on the reverse strand, counting down.
TAGCTTGGTCATTGGCACCTTGGGCAATCTCTTGCAAAGTAGCAGTTACTTGTTCCAATGCTTGTTGCGTTTGTTCAGAAGATGCGCTCAACTCCTGAGCAGATCCCGATAATTCCTCCGTAATGCCCGCTACCTTTTTTACCAATCCTCGTAAGGAACCTATGCTAGTATTGAACGTTTCGGCCAGCAACCCAATTTCGTTGTTACTTTTGGCGTCAGTTTGCATAGTCAAATCGCCCTGAGCCAGCCGTTTGCCGGCTTCTGCTAGCTTTGAAATAGGGTGGCTCAACTTGTTACTTACAATAAATGACAGAATTATTATGACGGCAGCAGCGCCACCGGTGATGGCTAGATTTAACCGCAGAAGATCATTAGCCAAAGCCTGCAGCTCTAAAGTAGGTACCGACAAAACCAAACGCCAGTTTGTATTGGGCACCACAGCCATAACCGCTGTTGTATCGACCCCGTCAAGCTCATAGTGGCCAATTATCGTCTCTGTTTGATTATAGGCAGCTGTAGCTGCTTCGTTCAAGCTCTTCGAAGAGCTATCAAGCAAGTTAAATTGGAATACTTGTTCCTGCTCGGGGTGGGCTAAACAATCACCTCTCCGGTCGTACAAGCTGGCATAACCGGTTTCTCCATATTTGGCTGTATGTACCCAACTTAGCATAGCTTCACTGTTAACGCCCCAGGCAACTACTTTTTCTTCTGTCCCCGTAACAGGAGCAGCCATGAATATCACTGTGTTACCGGTAACTTTGTCTACAGTAACATCACTAATAGCAATCTTCCCCGTCTTAGCCTGCAGGAAATATTCTCGATCGGCTATGGTTCCACTAGTGCCGGTAGAATCAATAAAATTACCATCAGCATCGGCCAAAAAGCAGGAATCCACGGCAGAGTTACCACTAGCTACATTTGTCAATAAGCTTTTGATTACATTAACATCATTTGTCTGCAATAGAGGGTTTTGGGCCAGCTCCTCAATACTAGAAACATTCTGTTCCAGCCACGAGTCAATTGTTTTGGCTAAAGTTTTAGCCGACTGTATCATCGCGACTTCGTTATCATAGGTTAATTCCCTTTGCATGAGTCGGTAGTTCCAGGTACTTACAAATAGCAATGGTAAAATAGCAATAACTAACAACGTGACCACCAATACTTGGCGAATTGAACCCCTTTTCTTCTTTAAACCAACGGCCACATATCTCATCCTTTGCTGCATGTTAGCGTTATATCGATATCATTATGTTGGAACAATTGACTTAAGAAAACGGCCTCACCTCTTTCCCTTTTTGCCAACTCAGATCTATATGTCACTTAAGTATAACTAAAATAACGTTACTAGTGACCCAAACATACCATACCATTATTGTTAATTTAACCCAAACAGCGTTATCCTTTGTATTTAGGCAGTTTTGTCTCTTACGGTTATCTTTTCATTCCTACCTCTATATGCTTTGCCTTTTATCAGCATCGTTTTACATTGCAATATTTACTTAGATGCAAATGTACAACGTAAAGGCTGCAGCATACCCATTGACGCCAGCTTTGGGCTTAGCGAAACATTGGTGTCCGGACTTGTGAATCCTGATACCTATAAGATCCGATACGGCAACGTTGTCACTAAAAGGATTGGTACCAAGACGCTAGTAATCCTTCCAATTGAAGATGGCAGTACTATGGCCTACCGGCAATGGGCTCAATATGTGAACAACCTGTTAAAACAATATTGCCTGTAAAACAAAAAAGCGGCTGTCTGGGAAACCCTCAGGCAACTGCCTTTTACTGTTGTTTATGAGTTACCCTCAAAAAACTCCTGGGCAATTTTTACTGCCTCGCGGGCGTCCCGGCCGTAGTAATCGGCGCCAATCATTTGTGCATATTCGTCATTTAGCACGGCTCCCCCCACCATCACCTTACAAGACAACCCTTCCTCCCTTAAGGCTTGGATGGTGTTTTCCATGCTCCGGACGGTGGTAGTCATAAGGGCGCTTAGACCCACCAATTCGATTTTGTTCTCTTTTACTTGCCGGACAATTTCTTCTTCGGGCACGTCTTTACCCAGATCCATAACTTCAAATCCGTAATTCTCCAGTAGGATCTTGACAATGTTCTTGCCTATATCATGAATGTCGCCCCGGACAGTAGCTAAAACAATTTTACCTTTGCTCATATCTGTACTTGCCGCTTCGTTTTCTACCAGGTGGTGTTTGATTACTTCAAAAGCTTTTTTTACTGTTTCGGCCGCTTGGATCAATTGAGGAAGAAACATCTCTCCCTGCTCATATTTACGGCCAACAATATCCAGGGCCGGGATTAGGTGTTGATCTACGATGGCCATGGGGCTTAGTTTATGCAGTAATTCTTTTGTCTTGGCAGGGGCTTGTTCTCTGATCCCGTTTATGATTATTTTTTCCAAGTCCACGTCCGAAGCCTTAGCAGCGTAAACAGGTTTTTTCTCTACACCGCCATAGGCAGTGATATAGCCGGCAGCATCTTTGTCATAACCCCAGAGCACGTTAAAAGCACGAACGGTTCCAGCCATGTCTTCATCCAATGGGTTAAGAATAGGCGCATCAAGCCCTGCTTCCAAAGCGGCCGCTAAAAAAGTCCGGTTGAGCAGTCCTCTTTCCGGTAAGCCAAAGGAAACATTGCTCACTCCCAGGGCGGTTTTTACGCCCAGCTTTTCTTTAACCAATGCCACAGCTTTTATAGTCTCCTTAACTTGGCTTTGCTGGGCCGAAGCTGTGAGCACCAGGCAGTCGATGATTAAGTCTTCCTTATCTATACCGTATTGTTCGGCCGTTTTTACTATCTTAGCCGCAATTTTAAGCCTATCCTCGGCCTGCGCCGGGATACCGTCTTCATCCAAAGTCAAACACACTACGGCGGCCCCATATTTCTTGACAACGGGAAACAGCGCTTCCATTTCTTTTTGCTTCCCGCTCACAGAGTTAATCAGCGGTTTGCCGTTGTACATCCGGGCGGCAGATTCGATTACATCTGATCGGGCACTGTCGATTTGAAGCGGCAGACTCACTATGCTCTGGATTTCTCTGACAGTATTCACCATCACCGCTTCTTCATCTATCTCCGGGAGCCCCACGTTCACATCTAGAATATGGGCCCCGGCATCTCTTTGTTTTATGGCTTCGTGCAGGATGTATTCGCTGTCGCCGCGTCTTAGAGCTTCTTTAAGGTGCTTTTTACCGGTGGGATTGATTCTTTCACCGATAATGGTAACCCCGTTTCCGATAACCACTGTATCGGCAAAAGAGCTCACGGCCGTTATTCTTTCGATTTGCCGCTCTATGGGCTTTAAGTCTGCCAGTTCTTTCTTGATGGCTTTGATGTGGTTGGGATTGGTGCCGCAGCAACCGCCTAGGATAGTAACCCCTTTCTTAGCCATAGCCTTTGCATAGTGGGCAAACTCCTCCGGTCCTACATCAAAAACAGTCTCTCCCTGAACAACTTTAGGCAGCCCGGCATTGGGCTGAGCCATCACTGGCACCTTGGAATATTTGAGGATTTCTTCGACCAAAGGCAAAACTTCCTTCGGTCCAAGAGAGCAGTTAAGTCCCAGCGCTTTTACTCCCAGCCCCTGAATAATATTGACCATGGTCAAAGGATCAGTTCCGGTCAAAGTTCTCCCATCCGGTTGAAAAGTCATGGTAGCAATCACAGGGAGATCGCTATTTTCTTGGGCGGCCAAAATAGCCGCTTTGACTTCATAAACATCGGACATGGTTTCAATTAGAATCAGA